>JAGHGS010000150.1 GCA_017888105.1 Bacilli bacterium | reverse complement strand
ATACTAATATTATTATTAATAATAATTATATTAAATCCAATGATATATTTAAAGTAAAAATGCCTATAGACTTGAATATTGCTTATGCTGAATATCTTAATCAGTCATAATGTTTAACACAACTTTTGAAAAAAAGTTTTATTATGTTACAATAATATTAAGAGGTGTTTTTATGGAAGAAGTGAGTGTTAAAAAGAAAATGTCAGCATCCAAAATTGCTTTAATTGTCATTGGGTGCATTGTGGCAATATTTGTTATTTGGGTATTTGTTGTGGCTAACAATGAATTAGAAGCAGAAGACAAACTTATTGCAATGCGTGATTACATATTAGAGACGGATGATATCGATATGTCAATTGAAAGCAAAGGAGAATATGCGAAAATTGAAAAGATAATGAAGGAATATCATCAAACGTATTTAGAATATTATCAAGAAGTAGAAGAAAATGATTATATTGCTATTTATAATATGATTACCTCTGATTTTCTTACTAATCATGTCAATGACTTACCTAAATTATTAAATGGGCTTGATACTTATCTTGAAAAAGTAAATCATGGAATCGATGGGATGATTCAATTATTGGATGAAGAGGAAATTGAACTTCTATTTATTGAAGCAGATATTGATTATTATTATTTAGACTTCTATAAAGAATTAATGATTTTAGATAGTGATGAAGAAACACTTTCAGGATGGCTTGATTATAAACAAGAAAATGAAGAAAAAATGAAGTATGTTAAAGAAATGATTAGAATTTTAGTTACATACCCAGAGGAATGGTATGTTGAAGATGATACTTTATATTTTATCGATGATAAATTATTAGAACAATATAACACTTACTATTATCTTACTTTTGATGAAGAAAGTACTTCTGAAAGTGTATCAATGTAAAATTTACTTTAAAGAGTAATTTTTTAATGGAACATCATTCTATCAATAGTATCGATACTAAAACTATTTTCATAAATATCTAAAATTTTACTTATAAATCTTGCTTCTCCTTTTTCTTCATCTGTTCCGGTTGTTACTTGAGCACCATAAATTTCATAACTCACAAAACTATTTTTAGTTAGACTCCCCAGTTTGAATTCTTTTTTAATTAAATCAATTCCTGCTTTATAATCTTTTAATAATCTTGCAAATGCTTTATCTGGATCAAGGAATACTGCATAGCCATATTGGTTCGCTCCAATGGCAAAGTCAGGGCTTAAAGACATATATTCTAAAATATCTACTTCTCCTTTTATATTACTTGTATAAGGAATATAAGCTTGAGTGGCTACATGGTCTTTGCTATATTTGGGTCTATTTATTTGCCATATTAAAAGAACAATTCCTAAGACTATAATGAATATAATACAACTTGTGATGAATCTATTTTTTCTTTTCTTTTTTAGTTCTTCTTTATATAAATTAATAGCATTTAATATTAAATCTTCATTTTCTTTTTTATCGGTTTTTTCGCCTTTTAATAATTCCACTACGCTTATATTTAAAGCTTCACTAATTGGTTCTAATAAAGAGATATCAGGATAAGACTTCCCTCTTTCCCATTTCGATATAGCTTTATCCGTTACATTTAATATTTTTGCTAACCCTTTTTGAGTTAAATTTTTTTCTTTGCGTGCTTCACTTATGAGTTTACCAAATTTTTCATTGTTCATACATCTCACCTAGCTTTATTGTAAAATAAAAATACTATTATGGCAATCGACTTCTAGTAGAGTTTACAATTTTTTTGTGTTAAAATAAGAGTGATGCACATGAAAAAAGTTTTAATTAAGTTAATTAGATTTTATCAATCGATTCCTGGAGATTTTCATAACCATTGTAGATATTATCCTACTTGTAGTAATTATGCGATTGAAGCATTAGAAATACATGGTTTTTTTAAAGGCAGTTTCCTTATGATTAAAAGGATTTTAAAATGCAATCCATTCTCTAAGGGTGGGATTGATCTTGTTCCACCAAAAAACAAGTAATTAATCTACTTGTTTTTTCATTACTCTTTTTCTAGTTAATATTTTATCTATAGAGGGCCTAATTAAATAGTCTTCTTTTATTTTGTAATTACATAAGCATTCATCTAGATATTCCTTTTCAAAACAATTTAGGATATCTCTAATTCGCAGCAAATTTTCTCTATCTAAATAACCTTTTATTAATTCATCTAGCATTTCACTAGTAATACTTAAAAACATATCATAATCCGTTCCCTCAATAATATGTAGATATGGATGAGATGAACTCCCACATAAAATCACCCCATTCCATTCTTCATAGGGACCCTTTTGGCAACTTGGAATTAGCAAATGATGAAAAGTTAGAATTTCGTTTTCTTTCATCTCATAGCCCATAAAGTCTATTTTTTTCTTATCTATATGAAATTTTTTAATTAAATTTATTCCTGGTTCTTTCATAATTTCTCCAATATGTTTTTATTCCTCAAAAATGAAAAAAACCCTCATGGGGTTTTAATTTCTAAATGGCGGAGTAGAGAGGATTTGAACCTCCGCGCCAGCATTCGCCGACCTAGATCCTTAGCAGGGACCCCTCTTCAGCCTCTTGAGTACTACTCCAAAACTTTTAAGTACTCTTTAATATTACACTAAATTACCCTTGAAGTCAATCTTTTTTTCATATTTTCTTTTGGATTAAAGTAAAATTACTCAGTAGTTTTCAAAACTTGAGTAGTTGCTATTCTTTTATAATTTGATTATCACTAATGTATTTTCTATAACAAGAATATTCTTTTTCTATAAACCATTTTTTTAGAGTACATAAACACACTGCTCCATTATCATAAGTACAGTCACAATTGTATGTTTCTTTGCATTCTTCATCGGTTATAAGATGGCTTCCATTTTTTGTATATGGTTCTATATACATTAAATATAATATATATCCAATAAACAAAATTAACATTGTCCATAAAACTATTTTTATTATTCTTACCTTTTTCATACTTCCTCCATTGAATATATTTTTATATATATGAAAATATCAAATCTTCTTTATCTAATTTAAGTGGGTTATTTTATTCAAATTGTAACAGAAACATATGATAAAGTAAATTACTTTTTATATAAAAAATTGAATTATTTTGGATTAAAGTAAACTACTCAGTAGTTTTCAAAACTTGAGTGTTGCTATTCTTTTATAATTTGATTATCACTAATATCTTCTCTAACGCAAAAGTATTCTTTTTCCGTAAACCATTTTTTTAGAGTACATAAACACATTTCTCCATCATCATAAGTACAATCACAATTATATGTTTCTTTACATTCATCAACTGTTATATAATGACTTCCGTTTTTTGTATATGGTTCTACATACATTAAATATAATATATATCCAATAAACAAAATTAACATTGTCCATAAAATTATTTTTATTATTCTTACTTTTTTCATTCTTCCTCCATTGAAATTAAGAAAATTCTGTATATTCAGAATTTTCTAATTTCTTTCCATTAACATATTTTTATGCTATCTTTTCTATACTATAACCTTTTTGAATTGCACCATAGCTATCAATGCTAGTTTGTTCAGTAAATTTATATAATTCTTTTGTTAAATAATCATAGACAATCTTATTTTTCGTATTTGTAGAATTTTTTGATATTTTTAATTCTTTTATTTCTTTTCCCAAATCATTCAAATTAACTTCATTTGTATTATCAAAAATACTAGTTATATAATTATTTTGTATAAAGATAGTATAACCTAATTCTACTACTACTCCATCAATATTGTATATTAAATCTACAATTTTTTTACCATCACTATAACTAGTTGTGATCTCAAAGTTTTTTATGTTGAAATTTGAATTAATATTTTCCTTAATAAGATAAGATATTTTCTCTATAATATCATTACTATTTACTTTTTTCATAAAATTATATTCATTTTCAAGTTTAGCACTTCCATATCGTGGTGAACTTAAATTATTTACTGCTAATGTTTTTAAAGTACTCAATTTTAAATTTTTATTTCCATATATAACTGTATTTTTTATGGAACTAGCTATATATGTAGCAGAATTAGCGTAATTATTTGCTTCTTGTATTGTTCCGCCAGAGCTTACCTTATCCCAAAATCTTGTAAGCCAAGATTTAGCTGAAAACGCATTTATTTCTGTACTCCATCCTAAAGATGTAGTAGCTCCTTTCGTGACGAAAAATTTAGAAATATTACTTGTCCCTTTTGCTGTATCACAACCTTCAAGCATAACAAATTTAACTCTTGATAAATCATATTGCCCTACGCCCACTAAATAGCCATCCTCTGTACTTGAATAATCCGTATCAAAGGCACGAATCCCCACTTTTGGAATAGTGCATCCCTCCCAAGCCATATTACTTTTAGTCGCATGCCCAGCCAAATATAATACATCTGACTCTAAAAAATATCTATCTATAGTTGTTTCCCCTTTGAGAATGCTTTTGGTTGGGCTATAGGTATTATAAACAGTATGAAAATTTAAACTTGTAGATAGTCTAGAGGTAACATACTCTCCAAGTGGTTTAGTATTTATATCACCAAAACCATATTTACATGCAACTACTGAAGCAATAGCATTTGAACTAGCAGATACTTTTGTTACACAAAACATAAAAGTAAAAGATATTAAAATTATTGCAAAAATTTTTCTCATATATTTTTCCTTTCCATTAAATAGAATATTAAAGTTCAATACCCAAAATTGAAAATTTTGTTTCATATATTTGACATAATTCAAGATCAGAGCTTTTCTTGTCACATTTTTTTAAATAAATTATTTGATACCCTAATCCTGAATAGCTTTCTTTTTCTTTACTGATACTCTTTTTTAAAGTAATCAGAGGTCTGGATCCAGTATTCAAGATTTTTAAACGCATAATTTCAAATCCCAAAAACACCAAATAAATTGACAAAATTGTTATTGTGAAAATCACTGCTTTCTTTTTCATTTAAAATCCCTCTTATTCCGAAACATAATTCACATCATATTTCGATATATTATTATCAAATTCATTCAAATCTTCAGGAACAATTTGATTGATAAAAGCATTACGATAAACCGATATTACATTATTACTTCTAGTATATGGATTATAATGGCTACCTAAAGAAACTATTCTATCTGGATCAGCTACTTCTATTTCCCTATCTGACCCAAATGTATTACAAAGTATAATATAGTATTCTCCTACATTTAATAAACTACCACCTTCCAAAAACGTATAGCTTACTCCATCACTGTTCAAACCACCATATTGTTTAAATTCTATTGGTTCTCCTATAATTAGATTTCCTTTGATATTTTCAATTACTTCAATCTCATAAATAGTATAAGGATTACTAAAGGTTTCTGTTTCGTTTAATCCAACCTCTATTTCCATTTGATTCGTATATTCAGTTCTTAAAATTTTATTAATTTTTGCCACAAATACATAGTCACTAATGCCAACTGCTCTTTCAGGAGTGGAAGAGTCATACATCCATAAACTATGAGCATAATTTACGGGTAAACCATTATACATTTCAGTGCTTAAATCTGTGGTTTTTAAGCCATTGTATATCCCTAAAAATGCACAGATACTTATTATAGTTATACATCCAATTATTTTTAATTTTTTATTCATATGTTACTTTTCTCCTATTAATATTTATTATTGTACATATAATCATAATGGAATTTATCTATATTATGCAAAACGTTATTTGAAGTATTATATGCTATAATATTGAACATAATTAGATTAGTACCATCATTCTTATTTTCATCTAATCCTAGTAAATGTCCTATTTCATGGCTACAAGCAATATTTTTCTTTACTGTTGATAATTTATCCATCTCGGTTTTTGAAAATTGAACAGTTGCGCTAATGCTTTTTCCTGGATTCCTATATGTTTGATTTGTAAGAGCCACTGTATTCGCTGTTAAGCTATTTACATCACTTATAGTAACATCATTTATAGTAAAAGCTCCATCTTTTCTAATTACACCACTTTTATAATTGTTCCAAGTTTGCACTCCGGTATTCCAATTAGACATATAATTTGTATTTCCATTCCAATCAAGATGTTTACCACTATCAACACTCCAAACATCTAATAAGTACAAAACATAGTATCGAGCAGAAGCGTTGGCAATAGTATATGGAACAACAATTAATGCTGCTAATATTATAAACCCTATTACCCCTTTTTTTAATTTTTCTTTCATTTTAGCCTCCTATAAAAATTATTACAAATATATAATATATTATTTTATTCTATAGAATCACCATTCCTCTCTTTTTATTTAAATATACTTATACGCTTATATTTACACCGGACATTCTATCATATGTACTAAAAGCAGTTCCTTTGAAATCAAATACTCCTCCAAAACCATTTCTGGATAAAGTATAATTTTTGCTATCAGAAAGACTAATATTTTTCATAGCATGTTGATAGCTTCCATACACAGTTCCACCTTTTGATACATTAAATACAGTATTTATGACGAGCTTATTTCCATAATTAGGTATCTTTACCGATACACCAAAACCATTGCTAAATCTTTTTATTTCGTTAGAAGTTGTACTTGTAATTCCCGAAGATACTGTTGTAATCGGATTACCCTGTAATACCGTACCTGATAAGTAAGCTCCAATAACATCATAACTATGTATGGTTGGATTACCTTTCCAAGATGCGGTAATAGAAATTGTACAATTTGTAGAACATGATTTTGAAATTTTTAATGATTTATTTGAATCACTTATTGACGTTGCTCTAGTAACAGGAATAATAAGTTCCTTTGATTCAAATTCACCATCCATTATTTTTGATTCAATAAATTTATCGTAATCATTTAATGTCATAATATCCTGACAACCATCCCAGAACATTTTACTTAAAAATTCGTACTCTTCTTTTGCAAAACTAACCCCATTTTCATTTTGATAAAAAATTTCTTTGGCACTAACATTTTGTAATTGTATTACAAATACAATGAAACTTATCCATATAATTTTCTTTAACATATTTCCTCTCCTATCTTGTTTTAAGGATACCACAATTAATAAAAAAAACATAGTGCTTGTTAGGCACTATGTTATGATATCCTTAAAATTTTCAAAAAAAATATTAGTTTCATTTAGATAATCTTGACAGTTTCCTTTATCACAGACTAAATGATTATTTAAAAGAGAATATGACATTAGTACATTATAATCTTTATCATAGAGTGTATATTTAAGTTCTTTGCTTTCTAAATTATAATACCATTCTTTTAACATATCTTCACTTTTTACATACAAAATTTCTGCATCTGGAAGATATAAGTAATTTAAATCATTAATTTGATATGTGTAATTTACACCATCAAAATCAAAAATTTCTTGAATACTTTCCTGTACGTTCGATAAATTTTCTATTTCTTTAAAATATTTGGTTACTATATTTTCTTGACTTTCTGGAACTAAATGATTGTTTGAAAAAGTTTTAGAAAGATGAATGGGAATAACTGATTGGTCATCTTCAAATTGGATTTCTAAATACATATTAGAAAAGATATATGTTAAATTTTCAAAATCTACATAAGCATTATATCCTTTATAATCATTAAAACTAATCTTATTATCATCTACTTCTTGAATTAATACTTCATTTTGATGTTCATCAATATAATATAATTTTAATCTTTCTACTTTATCATCTGAAGTAACTGTTCCTAAATCAAAAAAAATTCTATCACTTGTTTGCACCAAAATTCCATCTGTTATATTTATTTGATTGTCTGAATAATTAAATGTATATACATGTATCGAATTATAAGTAGAAACAAAATAATAAATCAAAAAAGAAAGTATTAAAATTATACATAGTAAACTAATTATAATTAAAGCTTTTTTTATTTTCTTATTTTCATTATAAATATTAAGAGATACTGTTTCTATTTCTTTTTTATTATTTTCTGTTTCTCTTTCGCCATATATTAATTCGTTTACAGATATTCCTAATTCTTTACTTAGCTGAGGAAATATCGAAATATCTGGTAAGCATTTTCCATTTTCCCATTTTGACACTGCTTCTCTACCTATATTTAGTTTATTTGCTAAAACTTCTTGCGTCATGTTTTTTTCTTTGCGTAATTCACGTATTAATTTTCCTGTTTTCTCTAAATTCACACTAATCACCTATATTTACATTTAAGATTATACCATAATATTTATCACTTGAATATTAATATTTTTTCTTTTGTATAGAAATTTTAATTTTACCAATAATAATTTTAGGTGGAAGATTATGGAAGAAAAAATTGTGGATAGAATAAAGGAAGAATTTAAAAATACCCCTGATTTAATTATAAAAAAAGTGAAATTATCCCTTTTTGATACGATTTATGTTCTTTATTTAGAAACAGTTAGTTCTAGTAATAAAGTAAATAATTATATTTTAAAAAATTTAAGTAACTTTGGAAGTTTTAAAAATACCAAAAAATTAGACTTAGCTAGTTTAATTCCCGGACCAAATACCAAAGAAATTAAAAATATAGATGAAATAGAATATTTTATCACGAATGGATTTACCATTGTAATTAGAGATAACACCATACTTGGAATTGAAACTAGAGCAGATATTAACCGAGGTATTCCCACTCCTGATACAGAACCAGCACCCAATGGACCAAAAGATGCTTTTACAGAAAATTATCAAATTAATTTAGGTCTTATTAAAAAACGTCTCAAATCAAGTAAACTTAAAACAGAAGAATTTACTATTGGAAGAAAAACACTCACCAAAGTAGGTCTTTTATATTTTGATGATATAGCAGAAGAAGAAACAATTAACCTCATCAAAGATAAATTAAATAAAATTGATATTGATGGTATCCTAGATTCCAGTATGATTGGTCAATTAATTTGTGAGGAAGATAAAACTCATTTTCCTACTTATCAAATAACGGAACGACCTGATTTTGTTTCAAAAGCTCTTTTAGAGGGAAAACTCGTTATTGTTATGGATACTTCCCCTTTTGCCATTATCTTACCAGCCTTTTTTATTGATTTTATTAATCCTGGTATTGATAATTATCATAAAAGTAAAAATATTAACTTTCTAAAAATAATTCGTTTTGCTTGTTTTTTTCTATCTATGACAGTACCAGCAATATATATTGCTTTAGTTAATTATAATCAAGAAACAATTCCTACCGAATTACTCGTTAGTTTTAGTATTCAAAGAGATGGGGTCCCCTTTCCTTCTATTATTGAAGTTTTAATTATGCTTTTTATATGTGAGATGCTAAGAGAAAGTGATTTAAGATTTCCCAATGCTTATGGAAGTGCAATATCAATACTTGGGGCTTTAGTTTTAGGAGATGCAGCCGTATCCGCAGGAATTGTTTCACCTATAACTATCATTATTATTGCCCTAACCTTTATGGCAAGCCTCATATTTACTGAAATTGAAGTATCGAATGCTCTAAGAAATTTACGATTTATCTTCCTTTTTGCTGCCACTTTCTATGGTATTTTAGGACTGGTATTTGCTACTTTCTATTTTCTTATTCGCATTAATAAAATTCATTCTTTTGGTAAACCTTATTTCTATCCTTTAGTTCCTTTTGATAAAACATATCTTTTAAAAACAGCACTCAAAGGTCCTCTTCGCAAAGACAAGAAACGCAGTAGTATTCTTACCAAATCAAATCAAATAAAGCAAGGAGAAAACTTATGAAAAAAATATTTTTAATGCTTTTTATTCCCCTATTACTTAGTGGTTGTTATGATTATAATCAATTAAATGATTTAGGTATTATCTCTGGGATTGCGATTGACTATGATAAAGAAGAATTTAAAGTAACTTTTGAAATAATTAGTACCAAAAAAGAAGGCGAAACGAGTGGTTCTAGTGGTACCTATTATATTACTTCTTCTGGAAATACCTTAGTAGAAGCTTTTACTAAATCAGCAAATAAAATAGATAAAGTTCCTTACTTTGAACATGTAGAAATAGTTGTTTTTAGTGAAGAAGTTGCCAAAAATCATTTAGAAGATTGTGTTGATTATTTAATTCGAACCGAAAGACTTCGAAATGAGTTTTATGCAGCAATTGCCGAGGGTTCAGCGGAAGATTTACTAAGCGCTAGTTCCAAGGAGCATCCTATTGTCAGCTCTTATTTAGTTCAATTATTAGAATTTAATAGTGAAACTTACAATTCAGCTTATTATATACAGTTTACAAAAACCCTTAATAGTATACTTAGCGAGGGTGAAGATGCTATGCTTCCTGTTTTTAAAGTCGATGATAAAGATAAAATTGAACTTACAGGTCTAGGAATCTTTAAAGATTATAGTCTAGTGTATACTTTTAATAATAAAGAGGCTAGTATCGTAAATTTACTTAACAATTTTAATGTAGAATCCATCCATTTTAGTATGAGTTGTGATAATGATAAAACAATTACGATTGCTGATTATAAAAGTGATGTTGCGATTGAACTAGGAAAAGATAAAATAATGGTGAAGGCAACAATAAATGCTCGTATTAGTGAGTCTACTTGTAATTACGATTTAAAAGATGCTAACGCTTATTTGAAGCTTGAAAAGGAATTTAGTAAAGTGATTGAAAAAGAATTAGATAAGGTATTAAAGAAGTTTCAATTGTATCAATCTAATGCCTTAAATATTGGGAAAAGTTATTATAATAAATATCGCGTAAAAGATTTTTATTTATGGACTACCCAAGATATTGAATATGATATCGATTTAAAAATTAATAAGAAAGGATTAACTTTTGAGGTGAAAACATGAAAAATGTAAGTGCAACACCCCTATTTTTCTTAACAAGAAGTTTATTTTTTGGTTTAGGTATTTCTCTTATTTGTAAATATACGGATAAAGATACCTATATTGGGGCAATATTGGGAATGTTTTTAGGATTATGTATTATTCTTGCTTATCGTTATATTATTAGAGCGAAAAAGCACCGCGACTTAAAACAAATATTTGCTCAACATAAAACGATGGGTACTATTACCAGAACGCTTCTTTTAATAGCCAGTATTATTATTTTAATTTATACTTTGCTTACCTATAAAACCTTTGTTTCTTCCTTTTTACTGGCGACTACCCCTGTTTACATGATTTTAATTCCTTGGCTCCTACTCCTTATTTATGCCTCATCAAATGGCTTATCTATGATACATAAACTGGCAACTGCTCTACTTCCCATTAGCATTACTTTATCTCTTCTTTCTATTATTAGTATTTTTGGTAATTTTGATTATAATAATTTTTTACCAATTTTAACAACAAAACCAACTAGTATGCTTATGACTATTATCTCTTTTGCCGGTATTAGTGCATTGCCAGGAATACTTACCCTACACTTTGATAGTGATATAAAGCATTATGTCAAATATTATTTAGTATCCGCTATTCTAGTTGTGATTGCGATTTTATGTATTAATGGGGTTTTTGGTGAAGTTTTAGTAAATGTATTTCGGTTTCCAGAATATATGGTTTTAAAACAAGTAAAACTCCTAAATTTTATTGAAAAAGTAGAAAATATTTTATCGGTAGCTTGGGCTTTTGATTTATTTATTACTTCGGCTTTTAGTATTTATTCAATTAAAGAGCTAGTTCCTAAAAAACATAGTAATTGGTCAACCTTAATTATTATCATTATTGTGGCAATTTTAATTGATAAATTTTTCGATGCTAATTATATTCATGAATTATTTGTTTATTATGCCCTACCATATGTTTCTTTCATCTTATCAATTATTATTATTTTACTATTCCTCTATTTACTCAAAAAGAAGACAGCATAGCTGTTTTTTCTTTTGGCTTCATGATATAATAAGTATGAAGTAGGTGCAGTATGAAAAAGTTGTGGTTTATGTTGGTTATTCTTATAATTATTGGTGTAATTGGATGCAGTATCATCTTTACTTATCAAAAAAAGGAAGAAAAAGAAAACGAGGGTATCCCTATTAAAGAAGAAGTACCAGCAGAAACTCATACTGCTAAATTAACTTTAGTTGGCGACTTATTATTTGAGACCATGTATTATAACGCGATAAATAATGGAGAAGATAAAGATTTATATTTTAGTCTAGTAAAAGATTACTTTTTAAATGATGATTTATCAATTGGTAATATGGAAGTAGTGATTGGAAATGATGATATGCCAGTTAAAGGTGGCGATAATTATAATTTTTCAGCTCCACCTTGGGTTGGTAATTTAGTTGCTTCCTTAGATTTCGAAGTTTTATCAACTGCAAATAATCATGCTTTTGACCAAGGAAGAAATGGTGTTATCTCCACTATTGATTATTTTAAGAACAATAGTGATATCTTAACAGTTGGAACGTTTAAAGAAAAAGAAGATGTAAATCAGTTACATATTTTAGAAATAAATGGCATTCGCTTTGGATTTCTAGCTTATACAATGGGTACGAATGTTAAAATGAACCATGAAGATGAATATATGGTTAGTTTATATAAATCAAATTATAGTAGTGTTGTAACCGATGAAGATAAACTTAGAATGAAAAAACAAATTGAAGAAATAAAAAAACAAGTAGATGTAACCATTATTCTTATGCATTGGGGAAGTGAATATACTTTTACCCCAAATGATACCCAAAAAGAACTAGCTTTATTTTTTAACAGTTTAGGTGTTGATATCGTTGTTGGAAATCACTCACATAATATCCAGCCTATAGAATGGATTGGGGATGAACATAAAACTTTAGTTTACTATTCTCTTGGTAATTTTGTAAGTGCAGATGAGGATATTCCTCGTACGAATAATACCTTTAACAATGCTTATCAAATAGGTTTGTTAAGCAAGCTTGTTGTTACAAAAGAAAATAATAAGATTGAAATTCATGATATTACAACTGAACCTATTATTAATTACTATGATGCTAATTTACAAAATTTAAAACTGGTTCCCTATCATCTTTATACCGAAGATATAGAAGTTAGTCATTATCGTTATAAACAAGGATTTACAAAAGATTTTATTTCAAATACTTATTATGAAGTTATCCCAGAAGAATTTAGAAGTTTTTAACTTTCTAACATAGCATCATTAACTATATAATATACATCTTTAAAGATATACTTATCTTTTTTACTTAAAGCATATAAAAACACTTCTATATTTAGTTCTTTTAAACTATTTATCATGTGCTTCGTTGCCACATCATATAATATACCAATAAAATCATAGGGGTATTCAGCTGTACTATTTAATAAATAATTTAGAACGCCAACTTTAAAGGTTGGATTTTTAAATTTACGAATAACACTATTAAAAAAAGACATGACATATATTTTCTTATTTTGATATTTATTTAATAATTTAGTAAATTGATTGATATCTATATTAATATCTTTAATTTCAATCAAAATAATTTTATTAGTTTTAAGTTTTAAAACATCCTCTAATTTTACTACCCCTTTTTTCTTTAATTCTTTATATTCATAATTCCATATTAATTTGCCATCTAATAAAGGGTCATGATGGATAATAAATTCATTATCTTTACTTGTATAAATATCAAGTTCAAAACCAGCATATTTATCACTATTAATAGCACCTAAAAAAGCTGGTAATGTATTTTCTACTATTCCTTTTTTTACTAAACCTCTATGGGCAATAAACATAAAAACCACCACTATAATATATTAGTGATGGTGATTAATTATGAAACGACGTAAGGTGTTTCTGACGTGCCATTTCCAGAGGAAATGGCTACATCAGCCTTCAGACTGATTACTGGGCGCACACCCGGACCAGCGTTAGTCATGTACCAGTTGTTGAGGTTGCCAGCCGAATCCACAGCGAACTCCCAAGCAACACTGCCGAAAAAGCCATACGGAGACATGGTCCAATAATAGTTTCCTGTATAGAGGTAATATCCATAGTTACTTGTTGTTCCGGCTGCCCCTGCATACATGACTTCATCTGCTGTAATGAGTCCTATTTTCGTTGTATACAAGTCATTGGTATTGCTACATTCATAACTTGGTGTTCCATTACTTCTTCTTTCATATGCTGCATAATAGAATGTTGTTCCACTACTTACCCAACTATCTCCACTTCTTGTATTTCGATCGTTACAAAATCCCGCACTTCCTCCACTGGCTATCTTGTTATCATAACTTTGCAAGTTATTACTATACCAACTATCTAGTATTCCTTTTATGGTACTTGCTGTTACACCATTTTGGGTGCTTGGTCTTTGTAATCCTTCTGTATATGTATATCCTACATAGTAACTTGCATTATACGAACTATTGAATGCACTGTATTGGATTTGGGTATAATCCGTACTGCTATCATCATATCCATTCGCTAGTACAGTCTCTTTTCCGGCTGCATCTACTTCTGATTTCTCTCCACTATAGATGATTCGCACGGTTCCATCTTCATTAATTCGAATAATTCGCCAATACTTATCGGCAAATACCAAATAATTATTTTCTACATCGCCTCTATAGTAGTATGTTTTCCCTTTACTTGTCGTTTCTTCATAGATTCCTACAGTCTCTTCTCCACAATTACCTCCATTATTACTTCCGTTTGTACAACTTGTTTTACTAAAGTCTGGTGTATCTGTTTTTAGTTCGCTATTTGCTAAGATTGCATCTTTTAATAATATTTTTTGTTCATCAAAATATAGATAGCATTTTGTTCCCTTTGTTGTCATTGGTGTTACGCTTAAACTTTTTGTTGCTGTATCATAAGATAGGGAGATACTTGTATCTTTTTCGCCGTTTATTGTGCAATAACTTTCACTCTCATTTAACACATATCCATCAGGTATCGTATCTGCTTTGGTGTAACCACTATCGCCATTTATATATATTGCTACGGCATTTAAATCAGCTAAGCTATAATTAATTGTTCCATTTACTAAAGGTATAGATTGTGTAGTTCTGTATTTTGCTCTCGTAAAATTTAGTATGACTGCACTTATTATTAGTACAGCTACTACTCCTAACATAATATTTCTTTTTAAATGACTTTTCTTTAATGTCTCAATCTTCATAATCTAACACCTTTCATGATGCTAGGCTTCATTTTAAATCTCATCAAAATAATCTATCATAGATATATGATAAGTTTCCTAGCTTATAGTTAAATTATAAATACAGCTAGACAAAAAGTCAAGAAAAAGTTTTACATTTTGCACCTATGGTTAATTTTAATGAGAATAAATGAGAAAATTTGTTTGGTGATAATTTTATGGAATACAAAATTAATTTAAAAAAGACAAGAGAGCAAAATAATCTTAATCAAAGCAATATGGCAAATATTCTTGGTATTGATAGAACAGTCTATAACAAATATGAAAATGGATATGAACTCATACCCATTAAACACCTAATTTCTTTTTGTAATTATTTTAATATCAGAGTTGATGAAATATTTAATTTTAATATACATGAGCAACTTCCCATAAATAAAGAATTTGATGTTAAAATAGTTGGCAAAAGATTAAAAGAATGGCGTAAGAAAAATAAAATAACCCAAGATAAACTAGCAAAAACGCTAAATACAAATAAATCTGTCATTTGCAATTATGAAAAAGGAAGATATCTAATTGCTACCCCTTTTCTTTATCAAATATGTCATCAATATGGAGTATCTGCTGATTATCTTCTAGGAAGAATTGATAACGACTCTCAATAATGAGAGTCGTTTATAAAATAATGTTATATTTTTCTTTTAGAATAATTTTGTTTTCTTTATTCTTTCCAACTAAAACACTGGGATTTTTCTTTATAATTATTTCTTTTAAATCATAATATTCAAACCCTATTGTCATATTTGTTGTATAAGTGGGAAGATGAAATCTTTTATTATCTTCAGTTATAATATTAATATATACTTCTAATGTATTACTTCTAAATTTTGGCCTTTCATAAATTAAAATAATATCTTGATATTTCATAAAGAATAATTTTCGAGGAATAAATATTCCGTTTTCCGTAATAGTATAATTATTTTTAGATGTTAATATTGTTTTATTTAGTTCGTTTTCAATATCATTTTTTTCACTTTCAGACATTATTTTATAAATATTATTAAAATTTAGAATTTCTACTATTTCTGTTACAATCATAATTGTTCCAAAAGAAAATAGGATTAAGCCTATTGAGCTTATTTTACATATCAAAAGGATAATTGAAATTATTAAAAATATTATTCCTATTCCAATGGCAAGTTTGAAATCTTTTTTGATTGCTTTTATATATTCTTTTAACATTATATATCTAATCTTAAAACAATATCACTATCTGGAAATGATACACATGGATGAATATAATCATTTTCAGCTTCTGCTTTTTTTAGACTAGCCCCAATCATTTTTACTTTGCCATCTAAAAGAATACTTCTACAATAACCACATTCTCCTACTCGGCATAAAGATGGGGCTTTAATACCCGCTCTTTCCATAGCTACTAATAAAGTTTCATCATTTTTGCAAGTGATTTCTTCTACTTTATCTTTCATCACTACCTTTAATTTATATGTTGTTTTTTCAGCTGGTTCATATTCTACAAAAAAGTTTTCGTAATGAACGGATTTTCTTGGAATATTAAACTCATTTAAAATATCATTCATAGATCGATATAATTCTTTTGGACCACACATTAATACTGTATTAAATTCTTTAATAAATGGCTCTAACATTTCTTTTGTTAAATGGCCATTTAAGTACCCTTCCTTTTCTTCTCTTGTTAAAGTAATTACAAATTTAACATTTTTCTTCTTCTTATTTATTTCTTCAATTTCACTTTTAAAGATAATATCTTCATATGTTCTTACACTATAAAATACCGTTAAATTACAATTATATGTCCCTTCTAATATGGCGTATGCTAGAGACATAAAAGGAGTTATTCCGCTTCCTCCCGCAATTGCTATTACATTTTCTTCATCGCGAATGGGATTATAGCCAAAATTACCAGCTGGTTTAGATACATCTAGTTTATCTCCTACTTTTATTTCATCTAACATATAATTACTAACTAAACCATTTTCTACTCTTTTAATCGTAATTTTATAGATATCTTTATTTGCTAAAGATGGACTTGAAGAAAGAGAATAAGCTCTTGTTACCGGTGAAGATTTAACGGTTACATGAATAGTAATATATTCTCCTGCTTTAAAAGGTGCTAAATGGGGTGTTGGAGAATCTTTATCCGCAGTTAGAGTAAAAGTTTTGACATCTTTGGTTTCTTCTTTAATATCGGTAACAATGGTATGATATATGTTAGATATTTGAGATGTTTCTTTGTCAATGTATGTATCGATTGGTCTTTTTTTACTAGAACCCTCAATAATTTCTTTTCGTTCTTTTTTTAATTTCTCTATTTTTTCGATTGTTTCCATTAACTGTCTTTCCTTTCTTTTTCTAATAGTTTCTCTGTAATATAGTATCCACTGTAAAAGGCATTATCTACTCCACTTCCAAAAATGGATGAAGCTCCTACAAAATTTAGGTGAGGAATTTGTTCTTCTTCAAATGATATAATTCGATGAATACTATTGTCATAACCTAAACGCATTGGTCCAAACATAGATCCATTAATATTATTCGTATATCTTTCTAATGTAAATGGAGTTACTATTTCCATTTCTTCAATGTATTCTTTGATATCAACATGAAAAGCAGTTTCAAATTCTTCAATTAATTGATTGGCTAAAGTTTCTTTTGTTTTATAGTAATTAATTTTATTTACACTGTTCCAAGCATCTTCGGAATAAAGTGTTTTTAATACTAAAATCGTTGTATTTTTAGGACTAGCTGATTCATTTGCAATATTTGGAACGATTCCTTCGATTGTATGATGAGAGAATTTTCTCATACTTTTTAAATTGATTGCACTATTTAAATTTTGAAATTCATAATAACGATAATTATATAATTTTAAGTCTTGATATGGTTTGTTTAGACCTAAATACACCACTAATCCATTCATAGATAAAGTACGAGCATTTTCTTTTTGATTGGCGAAAGGATAATCATCTTTTATCAAATTTTTTAAAGCATATCTTTCTGAGACATTAAAAATCACTTCTTTACAAAAATATTTTGTGCCATCTTTTAAAATTACTTCTTGTTTTTCTTCGGTTGGACGAACTTCTACTACTTCAGAGCGATAATAAATTTTTCCTCCTAATTCTTCCAATCTTTTTGCTAGTTTTAAAGTAAAATCAATATTTTTGTTTTTTAGTGCTACTGGTCTTTTAAAAATATATTTATATAAACTTTCCGCAAAGTCTATAAAGTTTAATTTATTAAGAGGACTTCCTATTTCAATCCATAAATATCCTAAAATATGGATTGTATTTTCCGGAATATTTAAATCGACTAAAGCTTCATGAGCATTTTTATCCAAATATTTTATAAAATTAGGAAAATCTTTTTCAATATTTTTTCTTCCTTTTTTTAAAGCAACTAAAGCTTCATGAATTTCTTTTAAAAGAGGAAGCAGACTTCTAAAAGTAGACATAGAACCACTATATAGTTCTTCTAGTCTTAAAACCCAATCGTCAATTTCTCCTTTAATTACTTCTTCAAATTTATCATCAATACTTTTTATTTTAATATTATATGGTATTGGTAATGTTTCTATTTCTAAATCATATTTTTTAAATAACCTTTGTAAAGATCCAACATGTTCTTCACTTCCATAATCCATTAAATCATATAAAGAAGCATCAAATTCAAAACGTCCTCTTTTAAAAGTAGAAACAAGTCCTCCTGGTAAACTATTTTTTTCTAAAATTAATACTTTTTTGTTATTAAAAGCTAAATTTAAACCAGCACTTAAACCACCAATTCCAGCTCCTATAATAATATAATCATAATTCATATTAATCCCTTCCTTTAAAATCAAAAACAAAATCTGTTACTTCTTTCATATCGATTCCATTTTCTTTAATGTATTTTTTATGTTTTGCTAACATAATATCGCAGTAATCATTTAATTTAATTGCTTCAATGGAATTGTTTTTTAAATGTTTTAAAGCTAATTTTACTAAATTGTAACGATCCATTTTATTTAAAACACGCATATCAAATGATGTTGTAATTGCTCCTTCTTCAATGTAACCTCTGACATGTAAATTGTTATTTGTTCTTTTATAGGTTAATTCATGAATTAAATTAGGATATCCATGAAATGCAAAAATAATTGGTTTATCTTTTGTAAATATTTTATCATATTCCAAATCCGTTAAGCCATGAGGATGTTCGGTATTTGATACTAAACGCATTAAATCAATTACATTTACTACTCTTACCTTGATTCCTGGAATGTTTTTTCGAAGTAATACGGAAGCCGCTAAAATTTCTAGATTTGGTGTATCACCGGCACTGGCAAGTACAATATCTGGATTACCATCATCATTACTAGCAAAATTAAGAATTCCTACTCCTTTTCGGCAATGTTCCATTGCTTCGTTTTTATCTAACCATTGAAGAGATAAGTGCTTGCTTGCTACTACGACATTTACATAATTTTTAGTTCTACTTATATGATCAAAAGTAGATAAAAGTGTATTGGCATCAATTGGTAAATAGATGCGAATAATTTCTGGTTTTTTGGTCACAATGTGATTTAAGAAACCAGGATCTTGATGAGTATATCCATTATGATCTTGTTGCCATACATGAGAGGTTAAGATGATATTTAAACTTGATATTGGTGAGCGCCATGGAAGCTCTTTGCAAATTTTTAACCACTTGGCATGTTGAGATACCATGGAATCAATAATTCTACTAAATGATTCATAAGTGTGAAGAAAACCATGTCTTCCGGTTAGGAGATATCCTTCTAGCATTCCTTCACAAGCATGTTCAGATAAGATTGTATCAATCACTGCACCATCTGTATTTAAATATTCGTCCCCTTTTATGGTTTCCCCATTCCATTTTCGATTTGTTACTTCAAAAACGTGAGATAATCTATTACTTAATGCTTCATCTGGTCCAAAAATTCGGTAATTATTTGGATTTAATTTGATTATATCGCGAATAAATGAAGATAAAATCGTCATATCACTTTCTTTTATTACACCAGGACTTGGAACTTCAATCATGTAATTTCGATAATCCGGAAGATTTAATTCGCGAAGTATTAAACCTCCATTGGCATTTACATTGGCACCCATTCGTTTTTCTTTTTTAGGAATTAATTCTTGCAATCCTTTTTTTAATGTTCCAAATTCATCAAATAACTCCCATGGGTGATAGCTTCGTAACCATTCTTCTAAAATACTCAAATTCTCTTCATGATCTTTATCTACTGCAACGGGAACTTGATGAGCTCTAAATGTTCCTTCAACAATTTTTTCTTCGACTATTTTAGGGCCAGTCCAACCTTTTGGAGTTTTTAAAATAAGCATTGGCCACATTGGTCTTGTAGAATCATTATTTTCTTTAGCATGCCTTTTAATTTCTGTTATTTCTCCAACTATTTCGTCTAAAGCACTCGCCATTTCTTCATGGATTTGCGATTCGTTTTTATATTCGACAAAATATGGTTTCCATCCCATTCCTTCAAAATACATCGTTAATTCTTCTTTACTGATTCGAGCGAGAATTGTAGGATTGGCAATTTTATAGCCATTTAAATGTAAAATTGGTAAAACTACTCCGTCTGTAATTGGATTTAAAAATTTATTTAACTGCCAACTCGTAGCAAGAGGTCCGGTTTCTGCTTCTCCATCGCCAATGATACAAGTTGCCCAAAGAGTTGGATTGTCTAAAACTGCTCCAAAAGCATGAGCTAAGCTATATCCAAGTTCGCCACCTTCATTAATACTTCCTGGTACTTCTGGGGCTACATGGCTGGATGTTCCTCCTGGAAAGCTAAAGCGTTTCATTAATTTTGATAAGCCTTCTTCATCATAAGATATTTCTGGATATATTTCACTATATGTTCCTTCTAAATATACATTTGTATAAGCCGCTCCGCCTCCATGTCCAGGTCCTGATATGAAAATCATATTTAAATCATTTTTCTTAATAATTCGATTTAAATGAACATAGCAAAAATTTTGACCAGGTGTCGTTCCCCAATGGCCAACTAATTTGGATTTGATATGTTCTAATTTTAATGGTTCTTTTAAAAGAGGATTTTCTTTTAAATAGAGTTCCCCTGCTGCCAAATAATTGCAAGCTCTAAAATAAGCATCTATTTTTTCTAATTCTAATACACTTAATGTTCTTTTCATGTCATCACACTACCCTATTATTTATTATAACAAATAAGCAGTAAAAAAACCATATTAACTTATGGCTTTTTGTCAATTTTATATTTTTAATAGGTTATTTAAGGCATCCATTAAAGGTATTTAATTATTGAATATTTGGGTTGGAATGTTACGTAAATGTTACATAAAAGCAAAAACAAGCATTTAAAAACCCGTAAATACGGGCTAAAATTCTAATTGGTGGAGAATGTGGGACTCGAACCCGCGACCCTCACGGTGCAAGCGTGATGCTCTAGCCAACTGAGCTAATTCCCCAAAGAACATAACTATCTTATCATATGAGATAGTTAAAATCAAGTCTTTTTCTTCAAAAAAATTAATTTTTTATTTTTACTAATCCTTTTTCAATCTCTTCTAAAGCTCTTCCTAGTTCTTTTTTATTGACATATTCGCTTTCCTTCATTTGAAAATGTCTGTTTTCTAGCATTTGTTTACTTCTGATAGATGCAACATGAACTAGAATGTACTTTGAATCTACAATATTTAATAATTTATCGATTGAAGGATATAACATATACACCGCTCCCTTTTACAATAATATCATACTAAATATTTACATAATTATGAAGTAAATTTACCGTATCTTGACATCAAATTTACATTTAAAATAATCGTATCTGATCCTCTTGTTCTTTTTCATAACGATCTTTTAATTCTTCTAAATGATGATATCTTGGATCATCTTCAGAATATTGTGGTTCTCTGTCCATCGTTTCTTTTTCTGATTTAACTACGGTTTCTACTGCTTCTTTTGATTTTGTTAGTTTTGAAATGAGCATTCCTAAATCAAATAATCCCTTGTAATTAATAACTTTCTTACCAGATTTTTCTCTAAAGCATATTTTACTTACAAAAGATCTTACTACATCATAAAATTTGTAATCTGCATAAGGATTTGATAAATATCCTCGAAATGAATATATTTCTGGCGATAAATGTGGTAATTTACTATAATTTTGAATAATTGCATCTAAAAATCCTGGTTTTTTTGAATTGTAACATATTAATTCTTCTAGATTACGAAAATTTAAATATTTGGCATCTTCTTTAAAAGGTATTTCACGAAAATGAATATAATCTCTAACATAAGTGAGAACTAAGTGGCAATTTATATTTTTCTTTTCTATTAATCCTTTTGCATTTAAAAATTCTTTTAACTGTAAAACATTTTCAAATGAACAAGTAAAAGTAACTAATGCTTTTAAATTATTGTCTTGAATTAGCTTTTCATTAATCTCACTTAAATCGATTTTGATATATCGATCTTTATTTTTAAATACTTGCCCTTTGTCAAGTGATAAATAATACTTCATACACAAACCTCATTACTATTATTATACACACAATTTTATATATAATCAATTAATAATGTTTGAAGCAACGCTTTATCTTTATCATTTTTTGCTAAATTCGTTAGTTTTAAAAGAAAATGTATATCTTTTTTATTAAATTGCAAATGAATCATAATTACATTTTTTAGAAAAACTTCTGTATCAAAGGTCCATTTATCATTTTTGCTTTCATTAATTATGAATGATAATACTTCGAATTCTTTTGTGAATTCTTTTTTTCGAATCAATTTTTTTATATATTGATAGATCCCGCTTTTTTTATTAAAAATATTTACAAAATCTTTCTTTATTATAATGTTGTTGTCATTTGGTAATGATTGTAAAAGATTTAATATAAATTCTAAATCATTATACTTTAATAATTCTAAAAGATAGTTTTCGGTTAAAGGAGTAAAGTCTATTTCATGATTTAACTCTTTTAAATTGTATTTTTCCATTAGATAAACCCAGTATTTCATACTCTTTTTGGGATTTATTTTTAACATGTTTTTCAAGATTGTAAATAAGGCTTCTACATCTTCATCAAATTCTACTTCATCTTTTAATTTGCTATATAATTTTTCAATGTATAAAGCCTTATTCATAATCTCACCCTAATATAATTTTATCATATAAAAACCCTATTGTAAAACATTATGCATATAAACTCCAAAATGTTAATAATTACGTATTTTTTGAGAAAATTATTACTGGTGATAGATATGAATTTTCCAAGAATGAAGGAAATTAGGGAAGATGCTGGTTTGAAACAAAAAGACATTGCAGAAGTTATGGGTGTTTCTAAGGGTTCTTATAGCATGTGGGAGTGTGGAACAGATACAATTCCTCTTAAAAGATTAAACCAATTCTGTAATTACTTTGGAGTTTCAATTGACTATGTTGTTGGATTTAACAACAAGAAAAAATATGCCAATCAAAAACCAGACATTAAAATAAAGGTCACTGGTGAAAATTTGAAAAAAATAAGATTAAAGAAAGGTTTAACTCAAGTACAAATTTCAAACGAGCTTAATATTAATCAACCTACTTGGAATCGTTATGAAAACGCTAAGAATTTGATTCTTACTACTACTCTATATGAGTTAGCCAAAAAATATCATTATTCTATAGATAAAATATTAGGAAAAGATAGAGATCCAGAATAATCTCTATCTTTTTAATTGCTTTTGTTGTTTAATATTTCCCGTCGTCATATCATTTGCCGAATATATTCGATCACGATCAACCAATACTATAGGAATTTGTTTAAACCACTCAGGAATGATATCTTTCTCCTTTATGTCCGCTTCTAAATAGTTACTTAATACGCATGTATTTCCTACTAATGAATCGTTAATGAAATACCCTAACTTATTTAACTCTTCTTCAAATTTAATAAAATATTCGTGATCCACTATCCCATAAGCTCTCTTTAGATATTGCTGTATTTCTATACCTGCTATAACAATATTTTGCTCATCACGGACATATTCTTCTTCTAGGTTTTTAGCAATTAAGTAAAGATTTGGACAAATTATGTTCTCATAAGACCACTTACCGATTACTATTTTTATGACATAATCCCCTATTCTTATTGCTTCACAAGTGCTTCCTTTGTCAATATAATCAATGATTTTAGTGGTACTTTTATTTAAATAATGATAGAAAAAATATTCAAATTTATCTCCCAAGCCATAAATATAAATTTTTTCTAATCTAGATAAATTAATACTTTTTATTATTTCTAAGTAATTTTTAAAATTGTTCAAATTTTCTTTATTTATTTTGTGGCCATACTGACAATATAAATAATACTTTACAAAATAAGATTGTTTAAAATAGCGATTAATATCACTAGATAATTCTCTTTTTAATTTATTATCAACTTTATATATTGTATCGTTTTGTTTAAAAATAAAGAAAGGTTGCTCTTTTTCAAAATATGTTTTTAATAAAAAATAAGCTAAATAATTTTTTTCATATATCTGAAATAAAAGTTCTTTAAACAATTTAAAATTCTTTTTGTCTCCACTTTTAAATAAATCGCTCGTATATTTGCTTAATTCATAGCAACTCATATTTTTTATATTCTCTAGTATTTGTGTTATATTAACATTCATATTGTCGCCTCTTTTTTCAATTTTAATGATTTTTTTCTAAATTACAATTAAATGTGTGCAAAAACTCTTGATTTTTACATATAATTATAATATAATAATAATGCATTTTACAAGTGCACTAACTAATGGAGATGCGCCCTTAGCTCAATTGGATAGAGCGTTAGACTACGGATCTAAAGGTTAGGGGTTCGACTCCCTTAGGGCGCACCATTAT
>JAGHGS010000149.1 GCA_017888105.1 Bacilli bacterium | reverse complement strand
TAGAGCGCACGCCTGATAAGCGTGAGGTCGGAGGTTCAAGTCCCCCCAGTCCCACCATTTTTTGGCCAGTTGGTGAAGCGGCTTAACACACTGCCCTTTCACGGCAGCATTCACGGGTTCGAATCCCGTACTGGTCACCATTTGATTATTTAACCCCGTATTTACGGGGTTTTATTTTTTCCAAACACACTTCCAAACACACTTTTTTATAGATTGTTTAATAAATTAGTTACATTTTCTAGTTCACTTTTATACATATGAGTATAAATATTTAATGTTGTAGAAATCTCACTATGACCTAGATATTTTGAGACTAGTGCAATACTAGCACCTTGATTAATTAAAAGCGAAGCACAACTATGCCTAAAATCATGTATTCTTATTTGCTTTACACCAGCGATTTTACAATATTCATTTTTTCTTTTTTGAATAGTCGTTTCGGGGAAGGGTAATGAATTGCCAAACACAAACCAATTTTCAGAATAATCTTTGTATTTTGTAGCATTATTTTTCATTATTTTCAAGTCATCTGAGAGTTTTTTTGTAAGAGGTAATATTCTTATGCTAGACTTTGTTTTTGGACTTGATATCGTGTATTTTTGACCTTTAATTTTTGTTGTCAAAGTTTTCTTAATGCTCACTATGTTCTTATCAAAATTAATATCGTTCCAAGTTAAAGCTTGACATTCTCCTTGGCGTAATCCAAGATAATATAACACTTCAAAAAAAACATGATAATTAAAATTGTCAATTACATTATCAAATTTCTGATATTCTTCAAAAGTAAAAAATTCCATTTCTTTATGTATTTCATTTGGATTACTAAAATTTTCTATGTAATCTAAAATATAATTACTAGTATTGTAATATTTTTTTGAATATTTGATAATTTGTTTTAGTACACTTAAAATTTCATTTTTATAATCTACACTTAGCTCTATTTCGCTTAAATATTTATGAAATTTATTATATGTAATAAGATTAAGATCATTTAATTTTATATCCTTAAGTGGTTCTAAATATTTATACCTATTTATAAAGTTTTTTATTGTGTTTGGTTTAAATTCTGCTTTCTTAGATTCTAAAAGAGCACGATATGCAACATCTATTGTGATGCTAGAAACATAAGCTTCTTTATTTTTTACTTTAATCCTATATCTAGCTTCTTCTTCAACTGCCTGTTTTTTTGTTTTAAATTTTGCTGAAGAGTAATCGTGTGTTACTCCAAACACATCTTCGTATTTAATTCTAAAAAAATATTTTCTACCATCCTTAGTATGATGTTTACTTTCATAAACTGCCATTTTTATTCCTCCTATTATTTACAAATATTTTTAAATTTGATATAATAAGAGCATGAAAAAATCCTTGTATATGTTGATTATGCGATTTTTTCTAGGAGTATTTTCATGCTCCGAACCCTTACTTGTTACAGCAAGTAGGGGATTTTTTTTAATTAGTAATTAATAAATCATATATAACTTCTGTTAATTCTTTTTGTTGTGTTGCAGTTAATTCATCACTTATTCGAATAATTATGCTGTTATATTGTTGATGATGTCCTCCAGATAAAAAACCATCTAAAGCAGATAAATATTCATCTCTTTTTTTTGCATCGTCACTATTGGAATATATTTCTATTTGACCGCCACCGCTTGTTCCAGCATCACAAGCATCGTCAGAAATTTCAACAGAATATTCTTTTTGTGCATAAACATCATCAACTTGTTGTAATCTAAAATAAACTGCGCCTATATATCCACCTTGTTTGTTCAAATTTCCATTTGGATCATTGTCTTCAGTTACAACACATGTGCTTTTAACGCCATCTAACTTTTCTTCTAATAACTTAGCTATTTCAATATCGTTCGGATTATTTAATAAGTTGTCATTTTCTTTATTTTCTGTTCCACAACCACTTAAACAAATACATAATATTAAACTCAAAAGAATTTTTTTCATTATCTCGCACTCCTTTTTTATTTATACATTATTAAAGTATGAAATCCTTCAGCATTTCCAGTTAATCCTTGTCCCATAAGCGAATTAAATTTAATATCTACGATTTCATAACCGTCATCTTGCAATCCATCTAAAATAACATTTAATTGTGTAGTATATTTATTTTCGCACTCAAAATTTTGATTAACAAATTTGCTAAAACTGTTTATCATTAGTACATGTACATTGCCATCTTTTTCATGTAAATATTGTCTTGCATCTTGATATACGCCTTCAGCAGTGGAAGATTGCGATGATGTAAATAAACCCATGTAATCACCTCCTTTTCATAATCTTGTTCTTTTTTCTTTAGCGATACCAATAATTCGCACAGGTTTATTTTCTATTTGCTCTTTATTGAACCGCATAGCAGGGTACATATTGTTATATGCTTGCAATGTCATTCCTTCATTATCTAAAAACACTTTTTTAAATGTTGCGTCATCCCCGTTGACCATAACAGCACAATCTTTACCATTTGCTTTTTGATAATCATTTGTTTGTTCAAAAATAACAATATCTTTATTTTCGTATTTAGGGAACATACTATCACCAGATATTTGTAAACCATAAAATGATTTTCCACCACGTGTCCAAGCTTTAGGTATATCAATATACTCTAATATATCCTGCTGTGCTTCTATGGCTATGCCAGCTTTTATTATACCGAGAACCGGTATTTGAACGGTATCAGTTTCAACATCAATTATGGATCCGTTGTCAAATTTTAAATTTGTTATCAACAAATCAGGAAGACTAACATTCAAAGCACTGGCAATTTGTTCTACATTGTCAATGGAAGGTTTAATTTCTTCTGTCTCCCACCTTGCAATAGTTGTTTGATTTACCCCGACTTTTTCTGCTAGCTTGTTTTGAGATAGTCCCTGTTTTTCTCTTAAGTATTTAAGATTTGATGCAAAATAATTTGCCATAAAAATTCCCCTTTCAATATAGATTATATATTATTATTTGCAGATTTGCAATAAAAATTATGCTTTTTTGCATAAAAAGTATTGACATCTGCGAATAAGCATTATATAATATGCTTAGTTAGGAGGGATAAATTGAAAAGTACAAGAGAATTAATTTCAGATGAACTGCGATCAATAAGAGCTAAAAATAAAATGTCAATAGAAACTGTTGCTGAAATTGCAGGAATAAACAAAGATACTCTGTGCCGATATGAAAATAATCAAGTTTCTATGCAAATAGATATTTTAGAAAAAATTCTTATGGCGTATAATGAAGACTTTGATATTTTTTTTAAAAAAATATATGCGAATAAGCAGAATTTTCAAGAAACAAAAAAGGAGTAAAAAATATGAATAAAGAAGCTGTCATAGACAAGACAAAGCAAAAGCCATATGAACCAACTAATTTGGATTTATATGAGTGCTTATTAAGTTTAAGTATAAGGATATTTAAACAACAAAAAATAACTAAACAATTATTGGTTATTTCAATATTAAACTTAATATTAATGATATTGTCGCTGTTACGATAGGATATAAATAGTCGAATGCTTTTTTCTTAAAATACATAGTACCATAATTTGTTAATTTATAAGAAATAGTATTTAAGTCGCTTATATATGATTTAACACAACCAGTTTCAAGCAAATAATCTAGTGCTTTTTCTGCTAAATTTATTAATTCTTTTGGATCATCAGATAAATTAGCATTGAATGCAATAGTATATTCGTCTTGCGGAGCTTGTACTTTAATCATATAACGCAAAACTTTTCGGGCATTTTTGTCTAACAAATTTAATCACTCCTTTCTAGAAATATTGTAAAGGAGTAACAAAAGAAAATCAAACAAAAGTAGCTGTAACTACTTTAATAAAAAAACATATACAAGGAGAGTTGAAAATGAAAAAAATTAAAACCAAAGAAGAAGTTTTAGAACAACCATATATGAGCCCAGATGATTTAAAAATATTAATGCCTAGTGTTGGTATTAAAGTTTGCAGGAATTACATTAACGAAATTAGATACGATATGAAGCAAAAAGGATATTATGTTCCACAATCTACACCACGACTTGCACTTACAAAAATGGTAAAGAAAAAGTTAGGATTGTAAAGGAGAACACAAGATGAAAAGAAAATTAAAATTAAAAACTTGGGTTAAAGATCTATTATGGGGTTCTACATTTGGAATCATGGTATATTTAATAATTTTATGTGGATTAGGCTAATAAAAAAACGTGTTTAAAAAACACATTTATAAAAATTAAAACTACTAAGAGTTTAACATTATTTTTAAAAAAAGTCAATTAGGAGGGAAATATGAATATCGTAAAAATGGATAAAAATGAACTACTTAAATTTTTAGATTATATACTAGATAAAGTAGAAGATTGCTATAAAGATGAAGTAAAAAAATCGATTGAAAGATTTATAGATGAAATCGAAGTTAGGTAATGATTAAGGAAGTATATCAAAGAATGAAAAAGAATGAACAGCCAAATTATTACGCTATATTACCAGCAAGCGTAAGATATGATAATAGTTTAAAAGCAAATGAAAAATTGCTTTATGGTGAAATAACTGCATTAAGCAGTAAAACTGGATTGTGTTATGCAACAAATAAATATTTTGCAGATTTATATGAAGTCGAGATTGAAACAATATCAAGATGGATTACGCATCTTAAAAAATTAGGCTATATTGAAGTTGAAATTTTATATAAAAATGATACTAAAGAAATTGATAAAAGAGTGATCAAAATTAACGGAATACCTATTGATAAAAAAATCAATACCTATATACCAAATAATCAAGAGGGGTATTGTGAAAATAATCAAGAGGGTATTGACGAAAAAGTCAAAGAAAATAATACAAGTATTAATAATACAAGTATTAATAAAAAAGAAAATATAAAAAGAAAAATATTTAAAAAACCAAGTTTAGATGAATTACAAGAATATTGTATTAGTGCGAGCTTAAGTGTAGACTATCAATATTTTTATGATTATTATGAATCGAATGGATGGCAAGTTGGTAAAAATCAAATGAAAGATTGGAAAGCAACACTTAGAAACTGGGATCGAAGAAATAAAAAAGAACATTCAAAAAACACCAAAAACGATTATGAAGTTGGAAAAATTTATGAATATGATGGTGTTAAATTTACTTTTGATGAAGATGGTAAAAAATGCATCCTGACTCAATAGAAAATGTTGAAAAAGAGTTCTTATCGATCTTAGTGTTAAAATCTGACATTGTATTTGATTTATTACAAATAAAGCCCAATTATTTAAGCAATTCTAGGTATTCTGGTATTATGAAAGCTATAATTGAAATTTACGAAAAATATAAAATCGTTGATATTGCTCAAATAGCTGTTAATTGCAAGATTGTTTCGGTGCAAGAATTATGTGAAATAATTGATGATGAATATGTACCAATCTTAAATGTCAAAAGGCAATTTATGGCTTGCCAAGTGACTATTTTAGAAAATCACAAAAAAAGAGTAATAGAAAATTTATTCAAAAAGTTAAAAAATGGTGATATAGATAGCGTAATTTATTTAGAAAAAATGTCTAAAATCAGTGAAATAAATATTAGAAACGACACGAATGTTTTAACAAAAGAAGAAATAAATCAAAATATATCTTCCGAAAAAATTAGAATTAAATTAAATAATTTTCCAACTTTAGACAAAATGCTTAAACTTGTTCAGCAAGATTTCTTATTAATTGGCGCATCGACAGGAGTTGGAAAAAGCAGTTTATTGCTTAATTTCATGAATGATTTAATGGATCGTTATCAATGTATCTATTTCAACATGGAAATGAGTAAATCGACAATTTATAAAAGAATGATTTCAATAAAGAGTGATGTCCCAATAAGTTTTTTAGAAAATCCAGCGTCCGATTATCAGCAAAAATTAGTTGAGAAAGCGATTGATGATTTAGAAAAAAGCCAAGTAATTATTGAGCATAAGGCAAATTATTTACAAGAAATAAGACAAATTCTTAAAGTTTTTAAAAGTGATAAACATACAATTATTTTTCTAGATCATATTGGTTTAATTAAGAGCGGTAATAATAAATCAATTTATGAGCAGACAACAGACATTGCAAAATCTTTGAGGCAATTATGTTTGGATTATGATTGTACGATTATTGCAGCCTGCCAGTTAAATAGAACATCTTATACTTCAAATGAGCCAAATTTATCTATGCTGAAGGACAGTGGAGAGCTTGAGAATAGTAGTAGTAAAGTAATTTTACTTTATCGAGATAAAGCATCTTCTAGTGATTCTTTAGAGCCTGATATGGTTTTAGATATTGTTAAAAATCGTGATGGCCAGTACGGTAAAATAATTTGCAAATATGATAAATCAAAACAAATTTTTAAAGAGGAGGTTGTCTATGCTTAAAAAATATTATTTAAGCAAAAAGGAAGTAGAAATTATACAAATTTCATTAGGTGAACTAATTGTCAATGAAAAGAAAAAAAGTAAAGAAGATAGAGAACTAATAGAGTTCTGTAAAAATTTAATTGAAAAATTGGAAACGAGTGGAGATTATGAAGCGAACAAAAAGAAAGATAAAAAGTAAAAAAATAGGAGTTGCTATTATTATAATTTTACTATTAATAGCGATTACATTAATGATTTTAGGTTTTCAAAGTAAAAAAGAATATGAATTTTATGATTTTAATGACAATTTTGGAACAAGTAAACATTGCCAAATAAAAAATAATACATTGATTTGTGATGTTAATGGCTATGAAGTTCCGGTAAAACAATATTCAAGAAGATAGGAGGAAATGATGTGTTTGGTTTTAAAAAAATTAAAGAAGAAAATACAAGATTAGAAAAAGAATTAAAAACAGCACTTTTGCAAAATGTGCAGAACACTATTGATATAAAACAAAAAAACAGCAAAATAAAAGAATTAGAAGATCGAGTAAATCTACTTTCAGAATCCGTAAAACTTGAAGAATCATGCAAATTTGAAGCTGAAGAAAATTTAGAAAAATTAGCTAAAAAATATAAAAAAATGAGTGCTTCTCTAGGTGGGATTACAAAAGAAATAAACAAATTAAAAAAGGAAAATCAAAATTTAAAATTAGAAAATAAAAATTTAAATGTTAAGTTAGAGGAGTCAATGAGCGATAAATACTTAGTAAGAAAATTACCAGCTGAAAAGCCTCGAGTTATTCAAAAAACAAGATTAAAAAACAGATTGGTTAATTCCAGTGCTAAGGAAATTTTGAAATCAAAATCAGAAAGTGAGGGAAAAGATGTTTAGGTGTGATAAGTGTGGAAGAATTACAGATCCACGAGAAAAATTAACTAAAAAAACAGTTTTAACACGAGAAAGAGTTTATCAGCAAGTAATAGGCAAAGGATACTATGAAAAAGTAAATACAACTGTTGGAAATGAAATTGTAAAAGAAATTAATTTATGTGAAAAATGTGCTTTGGAGGAAGCAAATGAAAAATAAAGAAATTATTATAGATTTGTTAAAAACGGTTCAAAGAACTGGAATAGAAGATTTAATCTCATACTTAGAAAATAGCGACTTTTTTGAAGCTCCAGCTTCTACAAAATATCATTTAAGTGAAGAAGGTGGATTGGCAAAACATAGTTTAAATGTTTATTACAATTTAAAAAAAATGTGTTCAGCAAATATTTCAAATGATTCAATAATTTTAGTGAGTTTACTTCATGATCTTTGTAAAACAGGATTTTATAAAAAGGCTACTAGAAATATTCAAAACGCAGATGGAAAATGGGTGGCGGCTCAAACTTATATAGTAGATGAAGATCTAATACTCGGACACGGTGAAAAGTCTGTTATGATTATTCAAAAATATTTAGATTTAACAGCAGAAGAAATGTTAGCAATAAGGTGGCATATGGGAGGCTTTGTGCCTAAGGAAGAACAAAATCATGTCAGTAAAGTCTTCAATCAATGTGAGCTAGCTATTTTACTTCATATAGCAGATTTAAAAGCAACTTATATTGATGAAAGGATGTGATAATGCTTTAGATAATGTTTTATCAAAAATCGAAATGTAATTTTAATAAAAAAGAAAGGAATGATGGAAAATGAAAATTACAAATGTAGATGTAAAAAAAGTTGAAAAAGAAAATTCAAGATTAAGAGGAAGGGCAAATATCACAGTAGAAGATTGCTTAGCAATTCATAATATAAGAATCATTGAAGGCGATAGTGGCTTATTTATTGCAATGCCTAGCAGGAAAAATGATGAAGGGAAATTTGTGGATATAGTGCATCCAATCGATAAAGAAACAAGAAAAATGTTTGAAGAAGAAATTATTGCTAAATATAATGAAATTTAATGATTTAAAAAAAGCTCTGGTTAGAGTATATTCTCTAATCAGAGAACCTTTGATATTAACGTTAATTTTTATGTGTGCACTAGGAGCAATAGTAAATATATTTTTAATAAATTTTAAAATGATAATTATATTTTATTTTATGACATTATTGCTTGTAAAAATATTATTAAGAAATGGAGCGTGAAATTTATGGCAAGACTATATAAAACTGCATTTGAATTAGATAGCTATAAAGCAACGGAAAGTTATTTAAGCAAAGATAATCTTAGAAAAAAAAGAAAAAAGGAAAGAGAAAACAAAAAAATTGGAAGGAGAAACAAAAAATATGAGTAAAGATATAGAAAGACTAATTAAAATTCAAAATGTTATTGATAAAAGCTTATATCATTTGTTTATTGAAACAGATTTAGAAAGCAAATACAAATGGATATTATTTTTAAATAATCCAAATTTAGATTATTATTTGAGTACTTTTAATCCAGCAATTATGGATAGTAATGTTGATAGTTTAGATGATCTAGAAGAATATTTAAAAAAGCATAGTGGCTTCAAAAATGGGATGTTTTAAAGAAGTAAAAAAATATAAAAAAGTATCATAACTAAAAAAATGCTTTTAAATCCCGTAAATACTAGCAAAAATAAGCATTTATAAGATGCAATATAATATTAGGGTTATCTTGCACGAAATATTCAAGGAAAAGGGGTGTAATTATCACAAAGGAAATTTTAAAAGCTAAACTTGATGAATGGATAAGAACTCAAAGATTAGATGAATATTCTAAAAACACAATACGAGATTACAAATATGGAGTTGAATTATTTATAAATTTTATCAAAGCTAATGAGTTTGAAATCAATAAAGATTTGATGCTAGATTATAAAGAATTTTTACAAGAAAAATATGCTTTAAAATCAAGAAATAAATATATAGTTATAATTAATAAATTTTTGAAATATATCAGCTGTGAAGATTGCACCTTAAAAAAATTTAAGACACAAATAAAAACATCGATTGATGATCCGATCTGGGAGCAAGAACATCAACGAATGCTAAGATGGGCAAAAAAGCTTGGCATGGAAGATATGTACTGGATTATGGAGGCATTTGCTTATGCAGGAATACGAGTTGAAGAATTAAAGTTCTTTACAGTTGAAAATGTAACAGAAGCTAATTATATAACTGGATTTAATAAAGAAAAAGAAAGAACAATTATTTTAACAAATGCTTTAAGACGGGGATTAATAGATTATTGCAAGCAAAAAAATATAAAGACTGGATACATTTTTATAAGCCCAGTAAAAGAGGGAAAAATGCTTGATAAAAGTACAATCTGGCGAAGATTAAAGAAAATAGCTAAATCTGCGAAAATCAATCCAAAAAAAATTCATGCACATGCTTGGCGACATTTATTCGCTAAAAAAGCTAAAGAAAATGGAATTGATCTTGATGAGCTTCGAGATATTTTAGGACATTCTGATATTAAGACAACAGCAATTTATACACAAACTTCCAATCGAGAAAAGAAAGCTAAAATGGAAAAAATACGATATGGAAATCGTGAAAAATTGAGTTAAAAAATATTAAAAAGTATCACTGCTAAAAAATAAGGGTTAAAGTCCCGTAAATACTAGCAAAAATAAGCATTTATAAGATGCAATATAACATTATGGTTATCTTGCACGAAAATATAAGGAGGAAAAAGTGAAAATAGGAGATGTTGTTCAATTTAATGAAAACCATGAATGGTGTGGTTGCTTGGGAATTATTGAAGAAATTAAAGAAGTACATAACAGCTTATTAAATGGCGAGGGAGCAAATGACATACGATTTATGATAGGAGTTCCAATCCCACAGGGAACAGCATACATGTATGTTTTAGCTTCTGAATTTTCAATCGAATTAATTGGCAAAGCTTGGTTAGTTTTAAAGGAGAGTGAAGATAATGAAAATTAAATGTAAAAAATGTGGCGATATTATAAAAGGCGATGGCAAAGGTTCTTATATTGTTTGCAAATGTAAAGCGATTGCTATAGATGAAACAGAATATTATGTAAGAGTAAATGGAAATTTTGAAGATTACGAAATATTAGAGCCGATAGCAACAAAAGAAGTTTCGAAAGATAATGAATTAAAACTGTATGATGTTGTAAACTGGTGTAATCACGAATGGTACGTTATTAAAATTGAAAATGAAGCAGTTACATTAATGTTAAAAAATATAATTGGAACTTGCGCTTATAGTGAAAACAGCAACGACTTTGCAAGAAGTAATTGTATCAAGATATTAAATGATTTTTTAGAAAAATTAAATTTAGATGATTTAATTGTTATGAAGACAAACTATGATGAAGACAAATTTACTAATACTTTAATCAGAATGCCTACTCTTCGCGAAATAGAAAAAATGCCAATGAACATTAGAAGCTGTAGCAAAAATTTCTGGACTATGACAGCAAGTTATGGTGCGAGTGAAGATTGTGATGATGCTAGCATGTTCTTTGTGACTACGGGTGGCTACCTCAGCAGCAACGGGGTGAATTACACCTATGGTGTGCGTCCAGTTGTCAAAATAAAAAAAGAAAAATGCAATTAAAAATGAACGATATTCTTTATGAAAAAAACAAAAAAGAAAATAAAGATCATGTGGCAACGCCAAGATGGGTAGTTGAAAATATATATGAATTAATTAATATAAAGCAATTTCAAAGTATATGGTTTCCTTTTAACAACTATGATTCGCATTTTAAATTGATGGCAGATGAACTGAATTTAAAGTATAAAGCAACACATATTTTTGATGATCTGGGAAATGACTTTTTTTCAACAGAACCGCCAAAAAATTGTGAATTATTAATTAGTAATCCACCATTTGGGCAGCAAAATGAAATTATTAAGAGGACATTCGAACTAGTTGAGCAGCATAAGATTAAATCGTTTTGTTTACTATTACCGTTATCGACTTTGGAAACAGAAAAAAGAGCTGAGATGTGGGAAAAACATATTGATAAATTATCAATTTTAATATTTAAAAAACGTATAAAATTTTTAAATTGTAAAACAAGTTTTAATACTGCATGTTGTTGGGTTTGTTACAATATTTCAAATTTAAAACAAAAAATTTATTGGATCTAAGAGAACTTATGAAAGGAGCATATTACACTATGGATGATGCTTATAAGATAGCAAATTTTGATAAAGTAAATGAAAAATACCGAATGATCGAATCAGATAACAAATTATTAAAGGAAACTATCAAAGGTAAAGATAAACATTATTTGAAAATTATAGAAGAAAAAAATAAAAGAATTAAAGAACTTGAAGAAGAAAATTATCATTTAAAAAACAGGCAAATATCATTTTAGAGATGGAGTAAATATGATAAAAATAAAAGATAATGTAGATTTAAAAGAATTGGAAGAATATGGCTATATAAAGCACAATAACAAAAAAGCATTAGTTAATTATTATAAATTTGGAAATAATTATGTAATAAATATATATAAAGATAAAACAGTACACATTTCTTTTCCAAGACCATATAACGAAATGATTAAAGAAAATGATGAAATAATATACAGCAAAATTAAGGATTTAATAGGAGCTAATTTAGTAGAAAAGAGTGATAAGTAATGAGTATATATGAAGCCACGGTAAAAAATCCTAAAAAAATAGCCGAGTTTTATAAGCAATTAAGCGAACAAAAAGATATTGAAATAAAACAGTTAAAAGAAAAGTTACAACAAAAAAACGATATTATAAATAAAATATTAGATTATATTGATAGTAATAAATTAGTAGAAGAAAATAATAAATTAAAATCAGAAAATACAATGCTTAAATCAGATAATAATATCTTGAAAGAAGCAGTAAGAAATAAAGATAAGCAGTATTTAAAAATGATAGCCGAAAGGGATAAGGAAAATAAAAGATTACAAGATGAATTATATAATGAAAATAATAAGCAAATGAGTCTGGAGATGGCATAGATGAAATTGAGAAAACTCTTATTGAAAATAGCTAATAAAATATATAAAAAATATAGTTTTCAAGAAATAAAAGAGGGACAAGCATTTATATTTAAAAATGATATATATAGAGTTGTTAAAACAACATTAAAACAAGAAGTTGGATGCTTTGATGAACTGACTGTTAAACTACATAAGTATGAGACATTAAACGAATATATTTCGGATAAATTGAGAAAGAAAAAATAGAGGTGATATAATGTATAGATTTATTACTGAAGAAGAAAACGAATACAACATGAATTTAGAACAATTACAAGAAAAATATAAAAAATTAAAAGTTGTTTTAAACAAAGTAAGGAAAGAAATAGAAGAAAAGATAGAATTTTGTGAAAGCGAAGCAGAAGGACATATAAATCATGAAAAGTGCGATAAGACGATTTTGTTTTTAAGAGGCTTGTTGGAAGACTTAAAAGAGGTGGAATAAAATGAGTGAAGAAGAAATGAAAGAACTTATCCAAAATGCTTTTCAAAGAACTTTAAAAGAATTAAAAGAAAATCCAGACAATGTTTTTAATTATCTTGAACTTCAAGAAAAGTATAATGGAGCTTTGAAAGATAAGACAAAATTACAACGAGAAAATCAAGAATTAAAGAAACAACTTGATGAGCTACAAACATTATATAACAATATGTTTAAATGCCATTGTAATAGGGTTCAAGTAGAAACATTATTAGAACAACAAAAAGAGTTTATAGAGTGGCTAGAAATTGAAATAGAACGGATACCTACACTTACAACATTTTTTTATAATCGTGAAGGTCATTATATATCCGAAACGGAAGTAATGCTAAAAGAAGCCAAAAAGGTTTATAAAAAATATAAAGAAATAATAGGAGTTAAAGATGAAACGCCTGGGAATAATAGATGCAGATTTAATTGATAATGGAACAAGGCATCCTAATTTAGCATGTATGAAAATATCAGCTTATTATAAAGAAAAAGGCTGGGATGTAGAGTTGTTGGAATCGTATGACAATTTAGATAAATATGATTTGGTTTCTATTAGTAGAGTTTTTTCTTTTACTAAAGTTCCGAATTCTATTTATAAAGACGGAAGATGTGTGGATGTTGAGCATCCAGAAATTGATTTGAAAAAAAATATTCAAATTGGCGGTACTGGTTTTTATTATGATAAGGCACCAGATCTTCCTTATGAAATTGAACACCATATGCCAGATTATGATTTGTATAAAGATTATATTCAAAAAAAATTAGATAAAGGAGAACCGAGGAGTAGATATGCTGATTATTTAGATTTTTCTATAGGTTTTGTTACAAGAGGATGTTTTAGAAAATGTAGTTTTTGTGTTAATAAAAAATACGATCATGTTTTTAAAGCATCTCCAGTTAGTGAGTTTTTAGATTTAAAAAGATCTAAGATATATTTGTGGGATGATAATTTTATGGCCTCTCCTGATTTTAATGGAATACTAGATGAATTAGTTGCAACGGGTAAGCCTTTTCAATTTAGGCAAGGATTAGATATTAGATTAATGACAGAAGCAAAAGCTAAAAGGCTATCTGAAGTAAAGTATTATGGTGATTATATTTTTGCTTTCGACCATATCGAAGATAAAGATTTAATTATTAAAAAACTAACTTTGTGGAGAAAGTACTGTAATAAATCTACTAAACTTTATGTATTAACTGGTTATGATAGTCAAGATGAAATTGATATTAAAAATACCTTTGAAAGAATTAAAATATTAATGAAATTTGGATGTCTACCTTATATTATGAGGTATGAAGAATATAAAAATTCTCGTTTTAAATCAATGTATATTCAATTAGCAAGGTGGTGTAATCAACCAAATTTCATTAAAAAACAAAGTTTTAGACAATATTGTGAAGATAATGAAAGATATCATAAAGCTCATTCAAAAAATATTAATAAATATTGTTCTTGTTATCGAACTATGTTAGATTTTGAAAAAGAGTTTCCAGAAATAGCGAAGGAATATTTTGATTTAAGATGGGAAGATTTAAACGAATATAGGAGGTAATTGATGATTATGATGGAATTGAAACCTTACATCAAAAAGTGAAGGAGTGGTAAAGATGTTCACAAATGTTGTATCAAAAGAATAGGAGTAATAGATTATGAAATGTAGTTATTGTGATGCTGAAATTAATCCAAATATAGATTCGTATTTTACTTGTTTAGATAATTTTATACAAACTAAGTATTTTGATACAGAAGAAGAAAATGTATTTTGTAGCCAGGAATGTTTCTGTAATTATGTACAACTTGAAGAAATAGATTCTGAGGGTGAGGAGGGATAGATTATGAAACTAGAATACGAAAACGGAATTTATAAACTTACGGACTATGTTATAAAGCAAATAGTAAAAAAGGATGATGAAGATACAAGAAAAATGATTATAGAGTATGCCAAGACAAGATTTCCAATGAAAAATGTAAGTATAGAGCTTTACGATGAAGAAACGATCGAGGAAATTATAGATTTAGGCATACAAGAATATTTAAGGAGGCACAGGAGAATATGAGAATAAAGATAATTGATTTATTAAATATGAGGGCAAGAAATGAAGAAATGCCTAAGCAAATAAAAATCGGAGATGGTGCTGAGATATTTACTTATGATGGGTATATGTATAAAGATGATGGTATGTATATAACTGACCTACTTGATTTTTTTGACCATTTAAATGAAGAAGTAGAAATAATAGAAGATAAACAGATAGAAAAATTAGGTAAAATATATGATGGATTTAGTGATAGCTATTACGATACTTGTTTAGTAAAAATAGCTCAAAAGGTTGATGAAGTAATAGATGTTGTAAATAAGTTGAAAGTAGATGATTAAGTGAAATTAGAAATAAAAAGCAAATTATCACAATTAAATGATCTAAGAATCGAAATATCTGAATTACAGTTTAAAATTGAAAAATTAGAAAAAAAGGGTATTGTTATCGGTAGTGTCGAAGCATCTTATAAAAAACCACCTTACACTAAACATAATATATCAATAGAAGCAAGTGATCCTAGATATATTAATAAAATGAATGATTTAAAGCAAACTTTACAGTTAAGACTTAACAACCTTTTAGAATTGCAAAATGAAATTGAAAAATTTATTAGTGGCTTGCCAACAAGCCGTTTAAGAAGAATTTTCGAATTGAGATACATAAATCAATTTTCTTGGCAAAAAATAGCTTATACAATAGGAGGATATGCTACCAAAGATAGTGTACGTAAAGAACATGATAGATTTTTAAAAGAAAATTAAAATTTGTCCGTTTTGTCCGTTTTAAATGTGTTATATTATTATCGTGATATATTCCTGTATGTCATTGAACGCGAAAGCTATTATGAGTGGCTTTCTTTTTTGTTTAAGAGTGTATCATTTAATTGCCTCCTTAATCTTTTAAAAGTACACTCTCAAATAAGAAAATATTTCTGGTATTTCAAAAATACTGAAAAAAAATCGAAAAACGTTCAGGTATTAATAAGCACTGTATCGATGATATGTAAAAAAGCTGGGTTGGTCTTAACTAGATAGATTAATATCTCTACTGATTCCGGATATGTAAAATGTAGATTAAGATATTAATTTATTGAAACGGAACCCGTAAAAAAGTTAAGTTATATTATCGGTACAGTGTTTATTAATATAGTGAAGAAAAGGTTTTAAAATGATATATAAGCTATGCAATAAATGTAAAAGAACTATTTTATATCCGAATAAATATTGTTTCGAATGTTTAAAAATTGTTGAAGCTAATCAAGAAATACTAAAATCAAAAAGAAATAGCCGATATAACAAAAATAGAGATTCTAAATATAAAGAATTTTACAACTCAAAAGAATGGCGAATGTTGAAAGATAAAAAATTACAAGATGAGCAATATAGATGTGAATATGATAAATGTAATAAACTAGCAACCGAAGTACATCATATTATTCCAATACAGATAGAAGCTGGATGGAACAGAAGATTAGATTATGATAATTTAATGTGTTTATGTGTTGAGCATCATAATTTAAAACATAATAGATTTCAAAGAAGGAGGGGAGGTGTCAGTGATGAAATTAAGACAAATTGTTTGTGATAAGACTGAATTGACTTTAACAAAAGAAAAGAAGAAAATTAAATATAATGAAATTTTTGAAGTCAATGATGAAAGAGCCAGAGAAATCCTTAATGTAACTTATCATAATAAACCCGTTGTTGAAGTAATAAAAGAAGAAACAAATAAAAATAATAATAATGAAAATTTAAAAAAATAATTTTTAAAATGATAATAGAAATGTTAGTAATTTTTATTTTGAAATTAAACCAGGGGATAGTAAAAAAGTATTGATATTTGCTCGGAGAACGGTGCAGAGGACCTCTTTGTAGCAAAAACTCCCCAAATGAAAGCACGAAATATGGAAAGAAGGTGATAATTTGGCTAGACCTAGACAGCCAATTGAAGTTATTGAAGCTAGGGGTAAAAAGCATCTTACTAAAGCCGAAATCGAAGAACGTAAGAACAGTGAATTAAAGGTAGATTTAAAAAATATAGAGATTCCAAATTATCTTTCTTCTAAATTAAAAAAGGAGTTTGAAGATATTGCATCAAAGCTATTACAAGTTGGAATTATGACGGAACTTGATGAAGATACTTTGGGAAGATACTTGCTTGCCAAAGAAAAATATCTTAAATATACAAAGCTATTAAATAAGGCTATTCGCGAAAATGATATAGTTGCAATGGAAAGATTAACATCAATGCAGGATAAAGCATTTAAGCAATGTCGAGCATGTGCAAATGACTTAGGCTTAACGATTGCTTCAAGATGCAAATTAATTGTTCCAAAGTCACCTGATCCACCAAAGAAAAATAAATTCTTAGAAAAATTTGGTGATAGCAATGCCGAAAATTGATAGAGTTACTGAGCACGCCAAATTAGTTGTTAGTGGAGTATTCGATCATTCGAAAATACCTTTTGGAAGGCTTCATTATTTAGCTTGTAAAAGGCATCTGAAAGATCTAGAAAGACAGAAAACTGATGAGTTTCCATATTTTTGGGATATTGACGCGAGTGAAAAAATACTAAATTTTGCTGAAACATTAACCATTGCTGAAGGAGAAGAACCAAAAAAGGTTAAATTAAAAGAGTTTCAATATTTTATTATTGGATCTCTTTTTGGTTGGAAAAAGCTAAATGGTTATCGTAGATTTAGACGTAGCTATATTTCTATGGCACGTCAGCAAGGTAAGTCATTTATTAATGGTATTATGGGTTCTTATATTGCACTTTTTGGAAATTATAGTTATGGTAAGTTGTTTACTGCATCAACAAAGAGACGTCAAGCAAGAATTGCTTGGGAAGAAATAGCAAAGTTTATCAACATTGATCCAGATCTGCAAGAGTTATTTGAAGTTAAAGATTATAAATCATTAATTTTATGTAATGTTACAAATTGTACTATCGAGGCATTATCAAAAGAAGGTGGATTAGAGGACGGACATCGTTCTATTTTTTCAAGTTTAGATGAAATACATCAGATTCCAACTAATCATATTTACAAAGCACTTTATAATGGTACAAGGTCATTAAAAGAAACCTTGGTAAGTATGATAACAACTCGAGGTTTTGATATGAATACGGAAAGCTTTAGCTTTTCAATTGACAATTATGCGGTTGGAATTCTGGAGGGAACAATAACAGCCGAAGATTTCTTCGCAGATATATATAGCTTAGATAAAGGCGATGATATATTTGATGAAGAAAATTATATTAAAGCTAATCCGTATTTAGCAACTTTTGAGGAAGGAATGGAAATCTTAAGGCAAGACTCACAAACTGCTAAAGATATGGGTGGTGCAGAGCTCAGAGATTTCAAAACAAAGTGCATGAATTTGTGGGCTCGTGATGAAGACACACAATTTATAGATTTAGAAAAATGGCAAAAATGTGGTACTAATAAAACTCTAAAAGATTTTGATGGATGCAGTTGTTTTTGTGGTTTGGACTTATCAAGTGGTGGAGACTTAACAACATTATCTTTAGAATTTCCGAATAATGATAGATTTTATATTTATTCGCATTCTTTTATGCCGAAAGCTAGACTTCAAGAACATATCGAAAGTGATTTAGCTCCCTATGATATTTGGGAGCAAAATAAATTAATTACTGTAACAGGAGGAGCTAATGATTTTAAGAATGATTATAAGTTTATTATTAAACATTTAAAGGATTTAATTGAAGAATATCATTTGAATATTAAAGCAATAGGTTACGATCCACATAACGCTGATGCCTTTTTAAGTGATTTAGAGGAATTAGGAATTCCTTTGATTGAGATAACTCAAAGTGCAAAATTCTTAAATGATGCTACTGCTGATATGCAATTAAATGTTAAATCAGAAAAAATAGAATATGATAAATCTAATGAATTGCTTTCTTGGTCGTTTAGTAACGCTAAAACAGTTTCTAATAGTTTTGGCGAAATTAAAGTAGATAAAGAAAAAAACAAACGTAACAGAAGAATAGATCCAGTGGATGCTTGTATAAATG
>JAGHGS010000148.1 GCA_017888105.1 Bacilli bacterium | reverse complement strand
AACTAAATGTCATTTGATTGTTTTGTTTTAGCATAATTTATCACCATTCTCTTATATATATTATACCAAAATAAAAAGACTACTGATATACTTTACAATAATCTTTGTATACTTTTTCAGTAGTCTCAATTTTTAGTAATTTAATTTTTTTCCTGTTTATTGTTTTTTTATTATTTCTTTGTAAATATCATAATATTTTTTTATTTCTCTTTTGTCAAAAGGTCCTTCACTTTTTCTTTTCATTTCTATTAAGTTAGACAATTCATTTTTTACAATTAATTGAATTTCTTTAGAATAATGCATTATTTTTTTGTGATAATTATATTCATTGTAATCTAAAATTTTAAAACCACCATCTGGAAAAACTCGTAAATCCAAATCATAATCAATATATTTTATGATTTTCCCATCTATTATATATGGAGTTGCTATGTTGCAATAATAAAATAGCCCGAATCTTTTTAATTGCCCAATAATATTAAACCAATGTTTCTTATAGAAAAATAGTATAGCGGGTTCTTTTGCGTGATAGCTTCTTCCGTCAGATTCTGTCAGTTTTGCTTTATTATTTGCCACGACGAGCTTTTCTTCATCGATTGATAGAACGATTCCTTCATCACATAACTGATGAAGCGTTCCATCATGTTTATAGCAGTGAATTGCTAACTTATCGCCTACCTTTATCTTATCTTTATTTTCATCCATTTTTACTCCTGGCTTTCTAATTTCTTTTATTATAACAAATAAAAGAAAAAATAACAAATCCTAGTTTGTTATTCCTCCTAAAACTTCAATTGCTTTATTTAGTTGTGCATCCGGTATCGTGATATTTCCAGATTCATCTGTTATTTCTTCATTTACTATATAATAATCAGGAGAAATTCCAATGCCATCGATACAAGTTCCACTTGGGGTTAACCAGTAGGCTGAAGTATATTTAACCATAGAACCATCATCTAGTTTCATTGTTTGTTGGACTTTGCCCTTTCCAAAAGAAGTTTCACCGACAATTGTTGCTCCATAACTTTCTTTTAGGGCCGCAGCTAATATTTCAGATGCGGAAGCTGTATTTTCGTTTACTAAAACCACAATTTTATATTCTTTATGCTCTTTGGTATCATCATTAAAATTCGTTACTTCATTTTGATAATCTAAACTATAGATTCTTTTGCCTTTTTCTAAGAATATGTTTGCAACATCGGTAGCGGCTGTTAAATATCCACCTGTATTATTTCGTAAATCTATAATTAAAGAGGTCATTCCTTGGTCTTCCAAGTCTTTTAGAGCATTCTCCACCTGCTCGGCTAAAGTATTTGAAAATGTTTGCATATATAAATATCCTGTTGTAGTTCCCTCAATCATATAATATTCTGTATTCGGGGCAATGAGTGTTTCATTTTTTAAGGATACTGTAACTACTTCGCTACCCCTTTGCAATTTTAAAGTAAATGTATCTTTATTATTTTTTATTAAATTTACTACTTCGGTGGCACTCATATTGGTAACATCCGTATTATTTAATCCTATAATTATGTCACCAACTAATATACCGGCTTTTTTCGCTGGAGTATTATCATATACTTTCACAATACTTTTATCATTATTATTTATAGACACACCAATTCCTGTATATTTTCCTGAAAGGGAATCAAATAATTCTTCTGTTGATTCATCATCAAGATAAGTTGTGTAATCATCTCCAAGATAATCCATCATTCCGGCGATTGCCTTATCTAATAATGCACCTTTATCTACATCTTCATAATAGCTAGATAAAATATTAGCATAGACACTTAAAAATTCATTTAAGTCCTCATCGTTTGATAAATCTCCATAAGTTCGATCATAAGACAATTTATTATTGTTATATACGATAACGCCAGCAGTAAAAGCAGAAATAATACTCGTTACGACGACAATTCCTATTACCCACGCTAAACTAAAACCACGATAATTTTTACCTTTATTCATCTATTCACCTTCTACTATAAAATAATATCACAAATTAAAAAAAAGATAAAGAAAAAGATACTAATTTTCAGTATCTTCTGGTTCAATATATTTTAGTTCGTTAGCAATATCTTCTTCTGTAGTTAAAGCATCCGTAATTCTACCATCTTTTATCTTTAGTAAAGTTAAATCTCCCACTCTTAAATCAGATATATCCGTAACATCTAAATTTGTATTTTCTGGATCATAAAACTTTTGGTTTAATTCTTTATCTAAATCTGCAAAGTATACTTTTAAAGCATTTTCATTTCTTGCATAATTAGTCATCAAGCCACTATAATAGATAGATCTTAAATTTTCTGTATTATAAATCATTACATAATATTCACTTTCCGGTTTATTAAATAAAGAACCTATCATGGTAAGATTATAGTTTACTGTTCCTTCTAATATTTCCTTTTCTTCCTCTTCGTTATTTAATAAATCTTTTGTGACAAATATTCTTGTAAAGAAATAGATTCCTAATATTAAGATTATAACTATAATTAAAATACGGACAAAGCGAATCATTTCTGTTTGCTCTTCACTACGATATTTTTCTGTTTTTATTTTTTTTGTTTTTTCCTTTTTTGTCATTTTTAATCACCTGAATAAATTATAGCAATAAAAATAAAAGAAAGCAAGGTTTTACGTACTTTTTACAGGATAAATTCATAAAATCGTAAAAAGAACTATACAGATAAAATTTTAGTAATTTCTTTTTCAAAATTAGTATTTAATAGAAACCGAATTGAGTTCATACTTAATTTGGTTTTTT
>JAGHGS010000147.1 GCA_017888105.1 Bacilli bacterium | reverse complement strand
GCTTAAAGACTTTCCATCAACCACAAAATGCTCATAAATAGTTGTTCTCTTCTTGCTTTTTTTACCTAAAGTTCCTATTTCTTGATAACTTTTAAACTTTCTTTGTAAAACAAATATATCATTTAATGCTTTACGACCAAGTTTATCAGTAGAAGGAAATAAGCCATTCAAATAATTTTGGATATTCTCTCTTCGTTCTTCTGATAATTTAGAAAATAAAATATCTATTATTTTATTGTCTTCTTCGCTTAAAGTTTTTCCATCAACCACAAAATACTCATAAATAGTTGTTCTCTTCTTGCTTTTTTTATCTAAAGTCCCTGTTTTCTTGTATCTTCTAAATTGCTGCTGCAATATATAGATATCGCTTCTTGCTTTTTTGTCTGATTCATCGCGGGTAGAAAATAGATCATTTAAATAATTTTGAATGTTTTCTCTTCGCTCCGCTGATAATTTAGAAAATAAAGTGTCTACTATCTTTTTATCTTCTTCCGTTAAATCTTTACCATCTATTGTAAAATATTCATAAATAGTTTTTTTTCTTTCTTTGAACTTTAAAATCCCTGTTTTCTTGTATCTTCTAAATTGCTGCTGCAATATATGGATATCAACAAATACTTTTTTACCCAATTCACTTCTACTAGAAAATAGACCATTCAAATAATTTTGAATATTTTCTCTTCGTTCTTCTGACAATCTAGAAAATAAAATATCTATTATTTTCTTATCTTCTTCGCTTAAAGACTTTCCATCAACCACAAAATGCTCATAAATAGTTGTTCTCTTCTTGCTTTTTTTACCTAAAGTTCCTATTTCTTGATACTTTTTAAATTGGTACTGCAATGTAAGAATATAACCTATTGCCTTTCTGCCCAATTCACTTCTACTAGAAAATAAACCATTTAAATATTTTTCGATATTTTCTCTTCGTTCTGCTGATAATCTAGAAAATAAAGTGTCTACTATCTTTTTATCTTCTTCCGTTAAATCTTTACCATCTATCACAAAATACTCATAAATAGTTTTTTTCTTTCCCTTTCGTTCTAAGGATCCTGTTTCTCGGTATATTTTAAATTGCCTTTTGATTGTGTAAATATCCCCTCTTGCTTTTTTGCCCAATTCATCTTTAGCAAGAAATAAACCATTTAAATAATTTTGTATATTTTCTCTCCGTTCTTCAGATAAATTTAAAAATAAAGCATCAATTATCTGTTTATCTTTCTCTGTTAAAGGTTGATCTTTTGGCAGAATATATTCATAAACTGTTTTTCTTTTTACTCTTCCAGCTCTTACTTTTGGATAATTACTTGTAGGTTCTTTTGGCTCTTCTATGTCTTCTTTAAAAGAGAAAAGTTTTATATTTCTACCACTTGCATTTAGCCGATGAACATCTTGAACCAAAAATAAGAGATAATCATACTTCTTCAAATTTTCCAAAACTAAGCATTGATTTCTACGATATTCTTTAATAAGAGCATCTATTCTTTCTTTATTCCAAGAAAAAATAACCATTCGAAAATCTTCAATTGGATATTTAGCATATTTATCCCGACAGTAACCAAAAATATCTTCTAAAATATCTTCTTGAGCAATTAAAAACTTAAATTTTCGAACATAAAAATCAAAATGATTTAAAATACGATTCTTACTTTCATCATCTAATAAAGAAAAGTAACTTTCAAAAATATTTTTACATACCTTAAAACTTTTTTGATGAATTCTAATTTTCTCATAGTACATCATTTTTTTTAAATAATCTTTTAACTCTTCAAATTTTAAACTTTCACAATCTAAATAAATTAATATTTTCCTTAATGCATCTTGTTCCTTTAAAATTTGATAGTATTCTTCTGTAATATTGATATTTAATTCATCTATTTTCTCTAAAAACTTTTGCAACAAAACGCTATAATTAGAATATTCTCTAGAAAGTAAAAGAAGCATATTCTTTATAATCCGTGGATTCTTCTTTATTATTTGGTTTCCAATATAATTGTTCATTATTTTATCTAAATAATTGTGAATATCTTTAGAAACATATATCGTATGATTTTCTAATAAAATCAATATTTGGTTCTCTATTTTTTTCCAAGAATAATCATTCAATGCTAAAAAAGCATATTTATTTTGATACTCTCGAATAATTTTTGTTAAATAGCTTTCAGTCATAAAAAACCCCCTTAAACATATATTTTAAAGTAAAAATACCCAAAAACGTAGAAATATTGTAACATTCTCCTATTAAAAAGTCAATTTAACTTGAAAAATAGTAAATATTTTGATAAAATGGATACTGATATCAAGAGAGGAGTTTAAAAATGGCAAATATTAAAAGCTCTAAGAAAGCAATTAAAGTGATAGCAAAAAAGACGGAAAACAATCACGAATTAAAAGCAAGAGTTAAAAACTTAATTAAAGAAACAGAAAAAGCAATTGCTAGTAATGATTCTGAAAAAGCAAGTCTTTTATTCAAAGATGTACAAAAATATTTAGACCAAGCCGTAAGTAAAGGCTTAGTAAAGAAAAATACATCTGATAGACAAAAATCAAGATTATCTTTAAAAATTAAAAATATGAAGTAACAAATGATTGTTGGCTTCATTTTTTTTTGCTATACTTATAGTAAGGTGATTGCATGAAAAAATTATTCGTTCCTATAATCTGTTTGCTATGCATTTTAATTGTATTATTAAATGTTGATCGAATTACCGATCAAATTATTTTCTTTTTAAATCAAACAACAACAAACAAAATTGAAATAAAAAATAATTACTATAAATCAAATAATTACATCTTTGTATCCAATACCGATAGTTCTACTCCTTATGGCATCGAAGATATTTTAAATATTATGTACTCCATCATAAACAGTGGAACTTCCTCTTTCACATTCTACTGCCCAAAAGAATATACCGATTGTGTAAGTGATATTAAAAAGATAACCAAAGATAAAACCTTATTAACACACCTAAATAACTTTGTTCATCCTTTTAATTCTTTTTCTAGTATCGAAGCAAGTATATCAGACTCTGGTGAAATTATCATTAAAGTAAACTACCTATATACGAAAGAAGAAATAGAACAAATTGATAATAAGGTAACAGAATTAATAAACACATTAATTACACCAGACATAACAGAAGATTATGATAAAATCAAAACAATTCATGACTACATTATTAATAATACAAAATATGATTTGGAAAATAGCGAAGAAAAGAAAAGTTATACTGCATATGGTCCATTATTTTACAAGGTTGCTACTTGTAACGGATATACAGATCTTATGGCAATCTTCTTAACCAAAATGGGATATGATAATTATAAAGTAGCAACAACAGAAGAAACCGATAATAATACAGAAGGACACGTTTGGAATGCTGTCAAAGTAAATGAAGAATGGCTCCATTTAGACCTTACTTGGGATGATCCGGTAAGTAGTGATGGAAAAGATTACTTATATCACAAATATTTCTTAATTGATTCTGAAGAATTGAAAACCGCAGATGCCAATATAACAAGTAATGATCATGTTTTTGATAATACCATATACAGTGAATTAAAAAATACTAAGCAAGAAACGAGACTACTGAAAAAGTATACAAAGATTATTGTAAAGTATATCAGTAGTCTTTTTATTTTGGTATAATATATATAAGAGAATGGTGATAAATTATGCTAAAACAAAACAATCAAATGACATTTAGTT
>JAGHGS010000018.1 GCA_017888105.1 Bacilli bacterium | reverse complement strand
CATACTATGAACATTATGGGGGGTTAAAAGTTCCTTTAAATTTCAAAACCATTAATGGCTATGAATATGATGAAACTGGCTTAAATTTGGGTAATTGGCTTAATAATCAAAGAATGTTAAAAAAGAATGGTACTTTATCTGCTCTAAGAGAAGAAAAATTGCTGGCAATCGGAATGGTTTTTGACCCTTTAGAACAACAATGGCAAGAGATGTATAATCTTGCTAAAAAATATTTTGAATATTATGGTAATTTGAATATTCCTAAAAGATTTAAAACAATTGATGGATATGAAGAAGATTTAAAAAATGGTAAAAGTTTAGGAGAATGGATTAGTACTCAAAGGAGAGCTAAAGGAAAAGGCCTATTAAATCAAGAGAAGGAAGTTATGTTACTTGCAATAGGCATGATATTTGATATTAGGAAAAATACTGCTTTCATTAAGGAGTTATGTCAAATTTATGGGATTGATGAAAAGAAAAATAAAGCTATCTTAAAAGGTATTGCTTATCGAGAAATGGTTGCTAAAATAAAATATTTAGAAGAAAAACAACTTCCTATTGTAACTAATGGTTACTTACATGAAATATTTAATATTAGTAATCAAGCTTTACAAGAAAAATATGGCATTTGTTTAGAAGAATTAGTAAATACTTATACTTTAGAAAGAGGAAGATAAATGTTTTTAAATAAGTATGTTAATGATGAATATTATGAATTCATTTTAGATGAATATGATGAAGGATATTTATCTACATTAGATGAAGAACAATTTAAAATAATATATGATTTATTTAAGCAATATGGATTTACTTATATAGAAGATATTATTTTAAAATATTTAGAAATATTTGAAATGGAATATGGGGAAGTAAGAGAAAAACTAGAAGATTTAAAAACAGAATTAGGGGATAATTTTATTTATATTATTAGTAATCAACTTAGTTTGTTAGACAGGATATTTGAATGATGTTCTTGCATTCATTAAAGTTTTTTGGTATAATGTTTGTGCCTTAAAACTTTTTTATTTACGAGATTTTTTGAAACGGAGTTGATTATTTTGAGTAAAATAAAGATTTTTAGTCTGGGTGGATTAGACGAAAATGGCAAAAATATGTATGTTATTGAGATAGATAAAGATATTTTTATTTTTGATTGTGGACTTAAATATGCGAGTGGAAATATGCTTGGAATTGATTATATTATTCCAGATTATTCCTATCTAGTTAAAAATAAAAAAAGAATTAAAGGTTTGTTTATTACCCATGGTCATTTAGAAAATATGGGAGGTACTTCTGATTTATTATCTCAAATTCCTAATTTAAAGGTATATGCGACAAAATTTACAAAGTATGTATTAATGGAAAATGGAGTAAGTCAAAATAATATTGTTGAGATTCAAGCTCATAAAAAAATGAATTTTGGTCATGTAAGTATTTTTCCTATTAGTGTAAGTCATAGTGCTCCAGATGCAGTTATGTATATAATTAATACGAAAGATGGTGCGATTTGTTATACGGGTGATTTTATTTTTGATCCATCGATGATGGGAGCTTATGATATGGATTTGGGTAAAATTGCTTATGTTGGAAAAAAAGGAGTATTATGTTTGCTTAGTGAATCGGTATTTAGTGAAAATATTGGACATACTTCACCAAATCATAAGTTAATTGATACTTTTAGAAAATCTATTAAAGATGCTCAAGGTAGAGTTTTATTTATGGTTTTACCAACGCATTTATATACTATTCAAGAAATTTTTAATGCTTCTATTAATTCTCATCGTAAAATTGTAGTTATGGGTAAAAAATTACAAAATGTTGTTAATTTTGGTTTAAAAGAAGGATATTTAAATGTTTCTGAAGATACTTTGGGAGATTTGTCTAATATTAATGATTCTAATACGATTCTTCTTATTTGTGATGATAAAGCTAGTCCTTATGCAGCGATGTCAAAGATTTTGAATGGCTATGATAAGTTTATTAAGTTACAAAGTACTGATACCATTGTTTTTGCGGAACCTAGATATGATAGTAATGAAAAAGTGTTGGTACGTTTGGAAAATGATTTAGCGGAACGTGGTTGTGAAATTGTAAATATTCCTAAAGATAAAACTATTTTACATCATGCTTCTAGTGAAGACTTAATGCAAATGATTAAGCTTATGCTTCCAAAATATTATATGCCGGTTAAGGGTGAGTATCGTTATATGGTTGGCAATGCTGATTTAGCTAATTCTTTGGGTATTCCAAGAGAAAATATTATTTTAAAACAAAATGGAGAAGCAATTTCATTTGAGAATGGTAATTTGGTTGATAAACATGAAAAGGTAAAAGTGGGAGAATCTTTGATTGATGGTAAATCAAGTGATGATATTGGCGAGCTTGTTATTAAAGATCGAGAAATGTTATCAGAAAACGGTATTGTTTTAATTAGTGCTACGATTTCAAGACAAGATAAAGTGATATTGGTAGGCCCTGAGGTTACAACTAGAGGATTTATTTATGTGAAGGATTCTACCGAAATGATTCATGAAATTAAAAGAATTAGTGAGACAATTATCGAGAGGAATACTACTCCTAATTATGTTGATTTTAATAAGATAAAAACAGAGATTCGTGATGAATTATCCAAGTATTTATATGAAGAAACAGAATGTAAACCAATGATTATAGCGGTTGTTCAAGAAGTATAATTTATAAAAAATCATCCATATTAATAATGGGTGATTTTTTATATGAAAGAACAACAAAATACAAATATTCAATTTTTAAATTTAATTTATCAGAATGCACAGATGGGATTAATTGGTATTGATACTGTTATTAAAAAGGTAGAAAATGAGAAGATTGCTAAGTTAATTCAGGAACAGAGAAAGGAATATGAGGAGTTTTTAGAAGATGCAAGAAAGATATTACTTAAATATGGGGCGAAAGAAGAAGAAATTAGTAAATTAAAAGAATTAAGTAGTAAGGCTATGGCAGAAGTTATGACGATGAAAAAAGGTGATTCAGAAATAGCTAAATTAATGATGGAAGGAAATCAAAAAGGGGTTTTAGAAATTACAGCAGAGTTGAATCAATATCATGGGGATGATGAAGAAATACTTAATTTAGCAAAAAGGTTACTGGCAACGGAAGAACATAATCGAGAAGAATTTAAACAATATTTGTAATTCTTCTCTTTTTATTTCTTCTTTTTTAGATTGATTTTTCTACTAATTTTGTTTATAATCTCATCTTTGACACTTTGAAAAAAGCAAAACCTCCCAATCCCTTTATTTATGAGGGTTTGAGAGGTTTTAAAATGTTTAAAAAAATGCGTACCTAATTTTT
>JAGHGS010000017.1 GCA_017888105.1 Bacilli bacterium | reverse complement strand
AGTGGTAAGTTATATGTTATGGAATTTGATAGTGAGGATGGTATTCCTGAGGATACTACAATTGAAACAGAGGAAAATAGAATTGGTTATATAAAAGGTGGGGCATCAATTGCTTATACTCCAACATTTTATACCGCTGAAGACGATCTAGGAAAAGTTAAGAAAAGAACTATCCAAACAGAAGAGGCTACTTTAACAAGTGGTATTATGACTTGGAATGGTAAAACTTTAGAAAAACTAACAAGTACAGGAACTACAACTGAAGCAAATGGAAAAAGAACAACTAAAATCGGTGGTGTAGGCAATTATAATGGAAAATCTTATGTAATTAGATTCTTACATGAAGATGCTGTTGATGGAGATGTACGTGTAACTATTGTAGGTCAAAATACATCTGGATTTACTCTCGCATTTGCAAAAGATGCTGAAACAGTAATTGATGCTGAATTTAGTGCTTTACCAAACGATGCAAATGGTACTTTAATTATAGTTGAAGAAGAAATTCCAGCTACTGCGTAGGTGATATGTTATGTTTGACATGACTACTTTTGCATCAAGCACTTTTGAGATAAAATGGAGTGATAATCTAACTATTCATGTTTATCCTGTAACATTATCTGATAGTTATAAAATCCAAAATATTGGTTTAAATTCTAATAATTTAAGTTTAGAAGATAAATTGATTGAAATGGATTATTTAATCTTTAATAATAATGTAGAGGAAATTAAACTTAGTAAAGAAGATATCAGAGAAAAATTTGCTAAAAGCTCCGAAATGCTTGAAACAATAAATAACGAATATACTAAGTGGTTAGAAAAGGTTGGTGCTAAAAAAAACTAAAAATCCCTTATTATCCAGGTGATAATGAGGGATTAACTTATGAGATTGAAACTATTGACATAAAAATAGTTGCGGATTATCTTAATATATCAATGTTTGAAGTAGGAAAACTTAATATTTTAGATTATAAATACTTTTTACGTGAAGCTTTTATATATAATAGCTCTAAAACAGAAAGTGGACGTGAATTTTTAAAAAATGCAAAGAGATTAGAAACAACAGATATAGATCGTGTTAGTTTAAGAAATACTTTTGGGAGCAATCATCAATGATGATTCTCCCTATTTTTTTAAGTTTTAAATAGAAGGAGGTGCACAATGGCAACTTCAAAATCAAAAATAAAAGGTATAACAATAGAATTCGATGGAAATACAACAAAACTTGGAAAAGCACTTGAGGGAATAGAAAAAAACACAAAGTCTCTTCAAAGTGAGTTAAATGGTGTTAATACTTTACTAAAATTTGATCCTTCAAATACGGATCTTTTAAGACAGAAACAGGAATTATTAACTAAATCAATTGAAGATACCGAAGAAAAGCAAAGAATCTTAAATGAAACTTTAAAAAAAATAAAAAATAATGAAATTACTGTTACTGACGAAGAATTTAGAGATTTGCAAAGAGAAATTGTAGCTACTGAAAAAAAACTTACGAGTTTTAAAGAACAAATGAAAGATTTTGGAAGTGTGGCTGAGCAAAAACTTACAGTCGCAGCAGACAAAGTTAAAGATTTGGGAAGTAAAATTGAAGATGCAGGTTCTAAATTAAATAAGGTATCGGCGGTTGCTGCTGCTGGAGTTACTGCTTCAGTAATTACTGCATCAAGTTTAGAAGATGCGGTAGCAAAATATATTGCTACAACTGGTAAAGCGATAGAAGAAACAGAAAAATATCAAGAAATATTACAAAGTATTCACGATAATAATTATGGAGAAAGTTTTGGCGATATAGCAGATAAAATGCGAATTGTTTCTACAACAATGAAAGATTTACCAGATGAGCAATTGCAGTCTGTAGTAGAAAAGACTTATGCTTTACAAGATGCTTATGGAATGGACTTTGAAGAAACATTAAGAGGCATTAACGGCTTAATAACAAATATGGGCCTTTCTGCTGAAGATGCATTTGATTTGATGACAGTTGGAGCTCAAAACGGTTTAGATAAAACACATGAACTTGGTGATAATTTAGCTGAGTATACTCAAATATGGGCCCAAGCTGGATTTACTGCTCAAGAAATGTTTAGCATTTTACAAAATGGATTAGATGCTGGTGCTTATAATCTTGATAAAGTTAATGACTTTGTAAAAGAGTTTACGATTTCATTAAGCGATGGGCGAATTGAAGAAAATTTATCTTCTTTTTCTGAAGAAACACAAAAATTATTTGAAGAATGGGAAGACGGGAAAGCTACTAGTGCCGAAGTTTTTAAATCTGTTATAAATGACTTAAAAAATGCGGAAAGTGAACAAGAAGCTTTAACTACTGCAAGCACAGTTTGGAGTGCACTTGGTGAAGATAACGCCTTAAATATAATCACATCTTTAAATGATGTCAATGAAACATATCAAAATACGACTGGAGCAATCAACAAAACAACGGAAACAATGTATGATACAACTTCAAATGAAGCTCAAACTGCTTTAAAAAAAATTAAATCTTCGGCATCCGATCTTTCTAAAAATCTATTGCCAATAATAAGCAAAATTTTAGATGCTGTCAGTAAATGGATAGATAAATTTAACGATTTAGATGATGGAACTAAAAATGTTATTATGACAATTGCATTGCTTACAAGCGGAATGTCTTTAGCAGTTACAGGAATTGGTAAAATGGTAACTGGCGTTGGAAACACAATCAGTATTTTAGGAAAATTAACAACGGTTATTACAAACCATCCGATTTTAACTTTAGCTGGTGTTATAGGAGGAGTTGTTACAGCGGTAAGTGCGTGGTCTGATGCCTCAGATAATAATTTAAAAAAGTTAGAAGCAGAAACGGAAGAGGTAAAAAAACTTGCGAACGCTGTAAAGGAAGAAACAGATGCTTATACTGCAAGCGTGGAAGCACGTGAAACTGCCCTAGCAGATAGTTTATCAGAATTGGATTATTATCAAAAATTATTTGGAGAATTACAAACTCTTGTTGATGAAAATGGTAAAGTAAAAAAAGGGTACGAAGAAAGAGCTGAACTAATTACAACAAAGTTAAATGATGCAATGGGACTTGAAATAGAAATAGTAGGAGATACTATCGAGGAATATGATAATTTAACTGAAACATTTGATGATGTTATCGCTAAAAAGAAAGCAATGTTGATTTTAGAATCCCAAGAAGATGCTTATATTGAAGCATTAAAAAATAAGGAAGATGCTGAAAAAAAGGTGGCAGAAGCTCAAGCTAATGTTATTGAAAAGCAAAAGGAAATAAAAGCTTTAGAAAGTGACATTGAAAAAATGAAGGATGTGCCATTTATCGATACGTCTAAAGCTGAAGAACAACTTGAAAACTTAAGAACTCAGGAAAGCGAATTAAAAAATATATTGTGGGATAGAGAAGAAGTGTATAATGGGTATGTAAATACAATGGCAATGTATCAGGAAAATGAACGCTTATATCAAGAGGGTAATTATGATGGTTTAATGGCTTCTTCAGAAGATTATTTTTGGTATCAAGTAGGCAATAATGAAGCTTCTGAAAAGGAAATGTACCGACATTATTTAGAATTACAAGAACAATTAGAAAATTATAAATCGATTAAAGAAGCAACTAAAAGTGATGAGTACGATAAAGATATAGAACAAGCAGAAAAAGAACTAGCTTTATTAGAGCAAAGTTTTATAGATCAAGGATTAGCTATGAAATATGGACTTGAAGCTAATACAGAACAACTATTGATGGGATTATCTAATATGATTAGTCAAGCTTCTGGAAAAAAATATGAATTTAAAGATCTAGGCGATGGTACAATCCAAATGTATATTGATGGAATAGCAGCAAAAGAGCCTGTAGCTCAAGAAGAATTTAGCCAGTTTGCTACAAGTTTAATGAATGAACTAGATTTAGATGAGGATGCAAAGAATGCAGGTTTAAATTTATTAGAAGGTCTAAGATTAGGCATTAGTGATCCTAATAAGCAAGGATCTATTTTTGGTGCAATTAGAGGTTTGGGTAGAGCAGTAATAAATACTACAAAAGGAGCTTTAAAAGAAAATTCACCATCAAAAGCAACAGAGGAGATGGGAGAGTTTTATGATGAAGGATTAAAAATAGGTATTGAAAATAAATCAAAAGATGTTTTAAAAACCGTAAATAGTTTTGGTCAGGATGTTCTAAATAATATGCAAAAAGTGTTAAGTACAGAAATAAACACTCCTGATCTTAATAAAAAAGTTTTAATACATACAACAACAGATTATGATTCTTCTAAAGTTTTATCCCATCAAAATGAATCAATCGATAATACAATATCTACTATGAATAAATATTTGCCAGAAATTTTAAATAGTATGAAGAGTCTTAAAGTATATATTGATAAAAGAACTTTAGTTGGAGAAATTGCTCCAGATATGGATAATGAATTAGGAGTTATAAGTTCAAAGAGGAAAAGGGGTAGAAGCTGATGAATGGAGTTAAGTTTGATGATAAGCATTCAATAACGGATTGGAAATTACTTATGACTTATAAAAATATAGGTGAAGCTGTTTTGAGAACTAATTATATTACTATTCCTGGAAGAGATGGATACTTAGATTTAACTGACGTATATGGAGAAACAAATTATGATAATCGTACTTTAGAATTTCAGTTTGATTTATTTGATGAGCCTAGTACTTGGTGGCAAACGTATGATGAAATAAAGGCTTATTTGCATGGTAAAAATCGAAAAATTATTTTGGATGTAGATAATGGATATTATTATTATGGGAGATGTAGTGTTTCTGCCTTAACACATGAAAAAACAGTCGCTCATATAACAATTACATGTAATTGTGATCCATATAAAATGTTAATTAATGAAACTACTGTTCAAGAAATTGTTAGTGAAGGAGATATAATTACATTGAATAACTTATATAAAAAAGTTATGCCAGTTGTAGAAAGTACAGGAAATATCGTTTTTAAATTTAATAATACGAATTTTAGTGTTAGTGAGGGAACATCTTTTCAAAGTCCAGATTTCACTCTAGGTGAAGGAAGTAATATTGTTGAGATAGTAAGTGGAACAGGCACTTTAAAATTTACATATCGAGAGGGCATATTATGAATTATGAAATTTATTGTGGTCCATATATATTGCATGATATTCGAACAGAAAAGTATCGCGTTACAAATGCAGTTTTAACAGAAGAATTGAGCAAAGTAAAGGAACTGACCTTTCAAATTTATCCTGAACATCCATATTTTGATAAAATATCTCCATTAGTTCCAAATATCAAAATTGAAAAGGATAATAATACTATTTTTAAAGGTAGAGTAATAGATATTAATCAATCAATGGATAATAGTAAGCAGATAACTTGCGAAAGTTCATTTGCTTTTTTATTTGATAGTATAATTAGGCCCTATTCATTTCAAGGAACTCCAAAAGATTTATTTCAATATTTTATTAATTCTCATAATACCCAGGTAGGAACTTTCGAAAAGACGAAAGATATATCGATTCAAAGCAATAAAGTATATTTTAAGTATAATGAATCCACTTTTTTATACGAGCAAGTTCTTAATCCAAATGTTAGTGAAATAGATAATTACTATGAAATTGATGGTGACAAAATAGTTTTAATTGGAAAATTAACAGGAGCTAATTTAGATAACAATGATTATATTAATAGAAGTAGTACTGATTATATAAGTACATTTGAATCTTTAGAAACTAAAATATTAGATACTATTGGTGGTTATTTGTTTGAAAGATATGAAAATAATTTTACCTTCATAGATTGGGTAGATGATTTTAAAAATGGTGAAAATCAAATTATTGCCGGTCAAACAATAGAATTTGGGAAAAATTTAATGGATTTATTTGTGGATAATGACGCTAGCACAACTTATAGCATTGTTATTCCGCTAGGCGCTGAAATCGAAGACGAAGATGGCGCAAAAGAACGGTTGACAATTAAAGATGTAAATAATGGAAAAGATTACTTAGTAAATGAAACAGCACTGGCTAACTACGGTTGGATAGTTGCACCGATTAGCGATACAACATGGGATGATATAACGTTAGCTAGCAATTTAAAAACAAAAGGTGAAGATTATTTAAGTGAAATTGCGGTCATGTTAAAAAGCACTTTAGAATTAAATTCATTCGATTTAAGTGTTTTAGATAAAAATATTAATTCATTTAAACTTGGTGAATATGTCATTGTTAAGAGTACATTTCATGATATTTCAAAAACTTATTTACTTTCTAAAAAAATTACATCTATAAATGATGCCACATCAATGACAATTACACTTGGCGAAACAAAAAATACTCTAACTGGAATTCAATTGGATGATAATAAAGATAATATTACACGCGTTGAAAATATGTTGGGAGATTATGTTCTAAATAAAGATGTTACAGCGATTGTAGAAGAACAAATTGAGAATAGCTCAATTATTCAACAAATCCCACAACAAGTATTGATTCAAGTTCAAGAAGAATATACATCTAAAGAAGAATTCTTAGATGTAGTTAGCTTATTTAGTGTAGATTTGGATTTATATAATCTTACAATACCGGTAAATACAGATAATAAGCCAATAGAATCTAAAACTTATGCAATAAATTTTTACTGTTATTTTAAAGGCGCACAAGTAAGTATTACTCCAACGAGTTCAAGCTCTAATGTTGGGATTGTTCTTTCATATGAAAATGGCAAGATAAACTTAACGGTTGATAGTAATACAGCAATTACAAACTTAACTAATGAATTTGTATTTAATTTTAACTATTTAGATAATGAAAATGAAAACGAATATGTAGTTCAGAAAAAGGTAGTAGTTGTACTCGCAGAAAAAGGAGAAACTGGTGCAAAAGGTGATACTGGAGACACGGGGCCACAAGGAATTCAAGGTGAGAAAGGCGACACAGGGGATACAGGTCCTCAAGGACCACCAGGAGAACAAGGCATTCAAGGACCGCCTGGCACAAATGGAACATCAACTTATTTTTATGTAAAATACTCTGAAAATTCAACTGGAAATCCTATGACTGATACACCTAATGAAACTAGTAAATATATGGGTGTAGCAAGTACTACCAGCCCAGCAGCTCCTACTAGTCCAAGCGGATATACATGGAGTTTGATAAAGGGTGAAAATGGAGCAAATGGCCAAGATGGATCTCCAGGACAACCGGGGGAAAACGGGCAAACCTCTTATCTTCATATAAAATATTCGGAAGACGGAAGCACATTTACTCCTGCCGATGAAGAAGCAGGCTATGCTCTAGGAGAAAAGCCAAGTGCATACATAGGACAATATGTAGATTTTACTGAAGCAGATAGCACAAATTTTAGTGATTACACTTGGTATAAATTCACAGAAGATATTGATGGTACTTTAGATGATTTACAAAACCAAATAAGCGAAAATTCTACAACTACTGCCAATAATTATCAAGATATTATTGGAAGGTTAGATGGGTATGCAACGGTTGAAAATGTTACAGAAGTTACTAATCGTGTAGAAAATCTTACAACATCTACCGAACAGGCTATTAATATTATTGAGGATATTCAAACAAATGGAGTAACACAGGTTCATACCGAAACTGGATATTCATTTGATAAAGATGGCTTAAATATTGAAAAAACAAATGCTCCAACAGGATCTAAATTAGACGAAGCAGGACTTGAAATCAAAGATAAAACAAGTGCTGCCGAAACAACACAGTTTTATAGTGGCTATGTAGATGATGAAATGGCAGAAAAGACTGCTGAACTTGAAAAATATAAAGGGCAAACAGTTACATATAGTAATAATTTTATATTTGAAAATTATTTGCAATCTGGAAATGGCCGATGGGAAGATGTTTATGACGATACATATGGTCACGGAATTGGCTTCTTTATAGGAGGTGGTAACTAATGAAATTTATGCCTCTTAACATCCAACTTTTTGCAGCTAGTGTATCATCGATATCGGCTTATGAAACTGATATTGATATAGCAAATAACAGGAGTTATATCCAGCTATCTATAGCAGTAATAACGACGGGATCAACATGGAATGCCAGTGGATCTGCTTACGTTAACGCGACACTGACAGGTCAGAATAATACTTATTCTATACCTCAGACGTATTTTACAATTAACAAAAATCAAACCAAGACAGTTTATACTGGAAAGATAGGTCCATTTTACCACAATGATGATGGATCATTAAATCCCGTTCAAATAAATGTTAGTACATATATTACGAGCAATTATTCACCAAGCGGATCTGCAACGTGTAACATGTCTACCATCGCAAGGAAAAGTAGCGTATCTGCAACCAATGCAAATATAGGTAGTAACAGTATAATTACAATCAATAAACAATCTAGTAGTTTTACTCATACATTAACGTATTCGTTCGGGAGTCTAAGTGGAACTATTGCTACGAAAACTAGTGCAAGCAGTGTTAATTTTACAATTCCAACAAGTTTCTATGCACAAATACCAAATGCAAAAAGCGGAACATGTACAATAACTTGTACAACTTATAGTGGGAACACCAACATAGGAAGTACAACAACGACTTTTACAGCAAGTTGTAGTGAATCTGCATGTGCCCCGACGGTATCAGCAACAATTGTTGATGTCAATTCAAAAACGACAGCACTCACTGGTAATAGTTCTACGTTAGTAAGGTATAAGTCAACTGCTAGAATCACACCAAGTGCAACGGCTAAAAATAGCGCTAGCATTAGCAAAAAAACAGTAGACGGAACAACTGTTTCAAATTATTTAGATATTCCAAACGTAAGTAAGAATTCATTCAGTGTAAGTGCAACAGACTCTAGACAGCCAAATGGATTCGCAACAACAATAACAAAAACTGCAACAATGATAAATTACGTTCAACTTACCTGTAATGCGAATTTCAAAAGAGCTAATCAAACATCAAGTGTAGTAAATTTAACGTATTCAGGTAATTATTTTAATGGATCATTTGGATCAACAAGTAATACTCTTACAATGAGTTGGAAATATCGTGAGAAAGGTGTTAGCGAATGGACTACTGGTGGAACACTAAGCCCAACAATTTCAGGAAATACATACAGCGGAAGTATTCAATGTGGCACAAACTTTGATTATGAAAAAAACTATGAATTTATGATTGAATATGCAGATAAACTCGAAACTAAAGAGCCATTAACTGTTCCCTTAAATAAAGGGCAAGGCTCTTTGGAAATATATGATAAAGCCATTAAGGCCAATGGCGAAGTCCTCTTTTATTGGGACTAGGAAAGGAGAATATATGAAATATACTATTAAGATGATCGGGGGGGGGGTTGTTTACTAGATGTTATAAACAACTCAACTCTAAAAATGGAGAGCGAGGTGGCAGATATATAGTACTGTCACCTCGTGATGACAGTGATTAAGCTTGGAAATGGTTTATTAAACGCAATATATCCTGTAGGATCTATTTACTTAAGTGTAGTTGCTACAAATCCGAGTCAGCTTTTTGGTGGCACGTGGGAACAAATAAAGGATAGGTTTTTACTAGCATGCGGTGATATTTATTCAAATGGCTCAACAGGTGGAGAAGCAGAACATACTTTAACTGTTGATGAATTACCTACCCATACTCATGCCTATGGTTATAGTATAAAAACATATTATGGTTATGGAAGTACAGGAGTTAATAGAATAGAGAATGATCATGCTTCTGGAAATCAACCAGGTGATTATGTTTGGGAACAAGGTGGAGGAGGTAATCAGCCTCATAATAATATGCCACCATATTTAGTAGTAAATATATGGAAAAGAACAGCTTAATCGTACTAAATATCAAAATATGTGAAAATAAGTGAAAATATCAAAGTAGGCGATACAGAGAAAACTTTAAAATCATTATTTAAACAACATATTTTGTTTGAAAATTCGAATGGAGAAATGGGAACTATTAATTTGGCTGATAATATAGCTAATTATGATGCAGCAGAAATATTTTATGGTTGTGACGGCTACTATTATTTTGAAAAAATAGAAAATCCAAATGGGAAAAATATAGGGTTAATGACTCCTTATGTTAGTGATGTTAATTCAAATTTGTACCTTTATACTTCATCTTATAAATTTAATAACAACCAATTAAGATTTCAAAAGGCATCCAATGTTGGAATTAATGACTCTAACAATATTTTTGATTTTGGTAGCGATTCATATATCCGAATTTATAAAATAATAGCTTATAAGAGTTGAGTATCTAGTAAAAGATACTATGAAAATAAATGAAAAAATACAAATAGGTGATAGTGGAATCACCTTAAAAGATGCTATTAAAAATAAAGAATTTATGATGATTAATCTTAATCAAGAGCAAAAAAATACAACATCAAATATATTCAAAATTAATTTTAATAACGTTAAGATTAAAAATGCTGAAAATTTGACGTTTTATGATGGTGGAATTAAAATTGGTAAAAACATAAATTTAATTCGTGCTGACTTGACGCTGTGGTTAGAACAAAAGCCTACATCTTATGCAGCATTTCACATTTATAAAAATGCTAATGAATTAACATATAATTTGAACCAAAACACAGGTGCAATTTGGTCAACCGGAAATGCTTTTGTTTATGTCGAAGTAGAAGAAGGGGATGTTATTTATGGCTATGCAAGATTTGCTGATGCTGATAATAATTTAAATCGAATTGCAGGATTTTATGCTAATTCATGTAATTTATCTGTGCAAGTAATTAATTAAAGGAAGTGATTAAAATAATTAAAGCATTGGAGCTTTTTAAGCGATATTGGGTAGCAATAGCCTTTGTTGTCGGCCTTTTTGGCACGGCGTTTGGCTTTCTACACAGCAATTTAAACAAATATGACGAATTATTAAATACAGTAAAAACAACGCAACAGATGTCATTAAAGTCGGTTATATGGAACAAAGAAATTCCGTTGGCCGAACGCACATCTGCTTGCGATGTTTATTTGTCGGAGGGCTACAATTCTTTGACAAAAAAATTATGCGAAAAAATATTAGAAGAAAGTGGGGTGTAAGGAATGAGCAATAAAGTATATGATATCCTCAAATGGATAGTAATGATTGTATTACCAGCAATTTTAACGTTTTTTGGAGTACTAGGTGCAACATTAAGCTGGAATTTTACTGATACGGTAATTACAATTGGAACAGCATTTATTACAATGCTAGGAACAATCTTAGGAATATCTACTGTTAGTTATAATAAAAACAAATAAGGAGTAATTTATGAAACATTTTGGTGAAAAAGAATTTAAAGCAGAAGAAGAAATCATTAAAAATTTTTCTATTCCTTTAAAGGATAATTTTATGGAGTATTATGAGGAGAGTGAATAATATGCAAGAAACTATAACAATAGCTTTAGAAGAATACAAAGAACTTTTAATAATAAAAGGCAAATATGAAGAATTGACACGTTTAAATGATAAATCAGTAATCCCAAACCCAATTAAAATAAATTGGGACTGGAATAAAACTTTGTATAGAGATATTCCAGACACATATAAAGTAACTATGGAAATGGAGGAAAAATAATATGGGCAATAAAGAATTTACAGATTTATGTATTGAGAAAGTAAAAGAATATGCAAATAAACACCTAGATAAAACTGATAATGTTGAAATTACAAACAATGACGTGTTCGTTGTTTGGAGTTGTAAAACTTTGCAAAACCATAAAGCATTATTAAGTACAACTTTGCATGACGGAATGTACTATGAACTAACGTATAATGGTGATAAAAAAGAACTTTATTTAGATGCTTATAAGAAATTTGAAAATATTTGTTATAACATTGAGGAGGAATAATTATGGGAAAATATGTATTAGATGAAGAATGGGGTACTAAATATCCAAATTTTAAAAAAGCAGAGTTTAAATGCCCTTGTGGCAAGTGCAATGGCTATGGAGATGGTATTGCAAGTAGTTTATTAGTAACACTTCAAAAATTACGTGATAAACATGGAAAATTGCAAATTACATCAGGCTATAGATGTGCTAGTCATAATAAAGCGGTAGGAGGTTCTACTAATTCTAAGCACATGAAAGGGCAAGCAGCAGATTTTTATTTAGACGGATTTAATAATCAATCAAAAAGAGTAGACGTAATAAATGAGCTAAAAGACACAGAATATTATAATTATAGCTACTGTAATGTAAACGGGAATCATCCAAACATGGGAAATGTAGTTCATGTAGATACTAAATTGGTGGATCCTGATGAAGACACAGCTTACAAAACGTTTGTCAAAGATTTGCAAGTTGCAATTGGAGCAAATCCTGATGGTATAGCAGGACCAGAAACTCTATCAAAAACTCCAACCATATCAACAAGTACAGGTTGGAATCATAAAGCTGTAAAACCACTTCAAGTTTATTTACAAAGTTTAGGTTATGATCTTGGCGAATGTGGGGTAGATGGAAAGTTTGGCAAAGATATGAAAGCTTGCATCAAAAAATATCAAAAAGATGTTGGCTTAGCAAGTAAATATCAAGATGGAATTGTAACAGCAAAAATGTACACTTGGAAAAAATTATTGAAATTAGATTAAATTAATTATATAATAATTTGCGTAGATGTATGCAACGAAAAAGGTATGTTAGTTTATGCTAGCATACCTCTTTTTTTGTGAAATTACACGGTTCGACAAATTATTTACATTGAGTATGTTATAGTAAATTTTGCAATTTATTAAACTTAAGAGAAAGGGGTTGCGTTATGTTCAAAAAAGTGCTATTATATCTTTCCAATCAAACCAAATTATGGTATGATAAAATTAAAGTAAAGGGAAATGGTCTAATGAAAAATAAAGAAAAAGGTATTTTAGATGCAAGAACTTTAGCTTGCTATATTAAAAAATATTATAAAGATAATATAAGTGATAAAGAAATATCTCCTATAAAGTTACAAAAATCGTTATATTTTTGCTTTGCTTATTGGGGAGGCTTTGTTAGAAAAATGAAATTAGGAGAAAACGAACTTAATAGAGATTATAATGAACTTTTATTTACTAACCCTATTGAAGCATGGGTTTATGGCCCTGTAGTTCCAGAAGTTTACCACGAAAAGCAACTAGAAAAATATGATTGTGAAAATGACAATCCTTTTCAAGATGATTTTATAAAAGAATTTATAGATGGAATATTGAATGATGTTTTAAATTCTAATGATTTTAAATTAGTTGAAGTTTCACATCAAGATAAATGTTGGAAAAAGAATTTTAAACCTAAATCTAAATTCCATAATGGTATAATACCTTTTGAAGAAATCATTATAGAGTATGCAAAACTTTATTAATAATTCTAATTTTGTAAATATTCGGTATAACAGATTCACTTCCAATAGTAGTTTTTTGCCTATGAATTTCAAAAGCTTTGATTTTAAAAAAGGACTCAAATCAATTGATTACAAAGAAGAAAAATTCATTAACAAAGCATCCTGTGAAACAGAATTTGGCTATGATGCTGTTATAAATATGTATTTTAGTTTTTTAAATGGTGATTATTCATTTTTGGATGATTTTATTGGGGATGAAATTTTAAATGACTATAAGGCCGATAGATTATTAAAAATAATTAGCAAAGTTCAAAGAACTAAATATAGCAGTAATGATTTAAGAAAAATTTTTAAATTTAAATATATTAATGATGCAAAATTACATTTTTATATTAAAGAAAGTAGGGGAAATTTATCATTACTTTTAATTGATTTGTATCATATGGGAATTTATGGAGAAAATATAGTAAATCATAAGGTTAGAACTATACCAATGGAAAAAATTTATAAAAAATATAAAAGTAATAAATGTATGTTAGATGATATAATAAAACTAGAATCATAAATAATCAGTCTTAAATATTTCTATAAAATCTAAAAGGTATGTTAGTTTTGCTAGCATACCTCTTTTTTATTGCCTTTTTTTATAATAGTCATAAAATAAATCATCAGGTTTTAATTGAAATATATTTGCTATCCTTAAAGGCATTTCATAATACAATCCTCGATTTCCATGCTCTAATTGCCAGTAATAAGCTTTACAAATACCAAGTTTTAACGCCATCTCCTTATAAGTTAAATGATTACTTTCTCTAATATTTTTTAATTTTTCATTTATCATACTGCCTCCGCAACCCCTTAGAGGGGCTATTTTGATTAAATTATAATTATTTTAAAGTATAATGTCAATAATAATTGCGAGGTAAAATATGAAACTAAAAGCTAATGATTATTCACAGAATGATAATAAGAGAATGGACAAACTTAACTCAATCTGAATTTGCTAAAAGCATCGGAAAGAGTTATGGATCAGTAAAAAAATATGAGTCTGGTGAAAGAAATTTCACATTTGATACTTTCATGAAAATTTGTAAAGTTCATAATATCAAAATTACAATCGAGAAAGATAAATAATTTGCTTTCTATTTTTTTGAATTATAATTGTTTTTAAATATATCTAGCTTTTTACATATAATCTACAAATGTACATTCATCGATGATTAATTTAGCTTTATCTAAATCAATATCATCAATGCTATCAATATTAGAATCAACTTCATATAATTCTTTGTAATCGCTGTATCGATTATTGCCTTCAACGTTATCTTTTAATTTGATACTATCATAAAACTCACGAGCTTCAAATACATCATCAAATATTTCATTGTTGTCATTTCCGTTAAATACATCTCCGTTGTAAATCCAATTTCCACGTTTTTCACAATTAAATGTTCCACTATGCACATAATATTTTTTCATTTTTATTTCCTCCTTTAATTTTGATACCGAATTTAACAAAAATTCCTTTTTTGTTAAATTAACAGCATTTAATAATTCATCTAATTCTTTTTTTTCTTCTTTTTTTAAATCAACTTTGAACTGTGAATAATGTTCTTTTTTGTAATCATTAATATATTCATTTTGATTAAATTTTGTCATTATAATTTTCCTTTCTTGATTTTTTTTGTTAAATATAATATAATTATCGAGAAAGAGTTAATTCTCTTTCTCGAGTAGGATATTTCCATTTTTGTAAGTCACGGAATATCCTAATTCATAAAGTTGATCAGCTGTCTCTAAAGTTAGATCAACTTTTTTAATTATAATCACTATTTCACTTCCTTTCTACATATTTAGTATATCACATTACGTACACAATGTCAATAATAAATTTATTAAATTTAATTTTCAAACACACTTCAAACACACTTTTATTATTTTTTATTGTATTTTAGTATGTTTTACTGTAATTAAAATGGCTTAAATAAAGGTAATTATAACTCAAAATCATTGTTTATCACTTCCCGTACTGGTCACCATAAATTGTAATAGAAGCTCTAAAATTTAGAGCTTTTTTAATTATTTCGTGATAAAATAAATGTTGAAACAGGGTGATTTTGGTGGAATTAATAACAGTTTTTGATAGGCT
>JAGHGS010000146.1 GCA_017888105.1 Bacilli bacterium | reverse complement strand
AATGGTTCACTATGTAACTGAAGAAGACAAGAAGTCTAATAAAGAAGTTAAAATGGATGAGTTAATCAAAGAAGAAGAAAAGAAAAATGAAGAGTCAAAAAAAGAAGAAAAAGCTCCTAAAGCCTTAAAAGAAGAAACAAAAGTTGAAGCTAAAACTGAAGAAGTTGTAGAAGAAAAAAGCGAAAACGCTGAAAAAGCTTTAGAAGATATGACTTTAGCTGAACTTAAAGCGATAGCTAAAGAACGTGGCGTTAAAGGCTACAGTACAATGAAAAAAGATGAATTAATAAGCACATTAAAATAAAAGATTAGGAGGATTATTATGGAAGTTACTGCCGCAATGGTAAAAGAGCTTCGTGAAAAAACCGGAGCTGGAATGATGGATTGTAAGAAAGCTTTGAAAGAATGTAATGGAGATATTACAGCAAGCATTGATTGGTTAAGAGAAAAAGGAATCGCTAAAAGTGCTAAAAAAGAATCTCGTATTGCCGCTGAAGGTCTTGCAAACATCTATATAAAAGGAAATAAAGCTGTTATTTTAGAGGTAAATAGTGAAACAGACTTTGTAAGTAAAAATGAAGAATTTACTGGTATGATTGATACAATTGGAACATCAATTTTAGATAGTACAGCAAAAACACTAGAAGAAGCATTAAAAGTAAATACAAACGAAGGAACAATTGAAGAATTAATCATTGCTAAAACTGCTAAAATTGGCGAAAAATTATCATTAAGAAGAATTGAAGTAGTAGAAAAAAGTGATGATGAAGTATTCGGTTCATACCTACATATGGGTGGCAAAATTGCTGTTTTAACACTACTTAAAGGTGCAAACGAAAGTGTTGCTAAAGACGTTGCTATGCAAGCTGCTGCAATGCGTCCAAGCTATGTATTTATAAGTGATGTACCAGAAAGCGTTGTAGAAAGTGAAAGAAAAATTCAAAAAGAACTTGCTATGTCTGAAGGAAAACCTGCTGATATTGCTGAAAAAATGGTAGAAGGAAGAATTAAAAAATATTATAAAGAAGTATGTCTTGCAGAACAACCATTCATCAAAGATGGCGATATGAGTGTTAGTGATTATGTAAAGAAAAATAATGGTGAAATTATTAGTATGATTCGTTATGAAGTAGGCGAAGGAATGGAAAAACGCAGTGAAAATTTTGCAGAAGAAGTAATGAATCAAGTGAAAGGAAACGAAAATTAGTTTCCTTTTTCTATACATTTATTTAACATAAAAAAAGGAATTTCCTTAAAATTATTAAGGGAAAATGCTATAATAAAGATGTGATGAATTATGAATAAAAAAGTAAAATTAATATTACAAGGCCTATTATTTATCTTAATAATCGCTGGTTTTATTTATATTGGAACAAAAGATTTTGGCACCGAGGAAGTAGTAGATAATGAACGCTTTGATCAAGAATACGCAAATGTAAGTAAAGATAATGTATTTAAATATGCAAATGCAGTTGAAGTATATGCAGCCTTAAAAGAAGATGCAATTATTTTTATGGGATATCCGGAAAACACTTGGAGTGGATACTATGCAAACATTTTAAATGAAGCAGCAAAAGATTGTGGCATTACCGAAATACTTTATTATGACTTTTATGAAGATCGTGAAAACAGAAATGGAACATATCAAAGTATTGTATTAAGTTTATCTAATTATTTAGTTACTTTAGATGATGGAACCAAAGAATTGTATGCACCAACTCTAGTAATTGTAAAAGATGGTAAAGTGATTGCTTTTGATAATGAAACAGCATTTATAAAAGGAAATGTTACTCCAGAATATTATTGGAATGATTATCAAGCGGGAATAAAATACAACAATTTTAAAACAATGTTTCAGGGGTATTTAGAATGAAACGCTTGCTTATTTCTTTTGCGATCACTTTAGCATTAGGTCTTACTCTTTATTTTGTATTTAATTTAGTAAAAGGAAAAGATGAGCAATCAATCGATAATACTCCAGTAGAAGAAACATATGAATTTGATATTTCTTATGGAACCCAAACAACATTAGAAGAAGTAGAAGAAAAAATCAAAAACAAAGAAGAATTAATTGTTTTTATTGGAAATCAAGAAGAAAAAGCAACGAAAAAAGTCAGCAATATATTAGGAAAAGTAGAAAACATAGAAACCTTAAAGGTATATTATTTAGAAAAAGAAGAAGAGCTAAAGGATGAAGAAAAATTAGAACAATTTTTAAATGATTATCAAGGATTATCAAATTACATTCCTTTCACTCCAGTAATATTGGTTTTTAAGAATAATACTTTAATAGGAGGACTTCCTGGTGAAATAGAAGAAAGGAATCTCATTACTTTTTTACAATATACCGAAATGATATAAGAAGAATACTTGTAAAATATAAAATCTTTAAGTATAATGATAGTATAAATAAATTTTTAGGAGGAATATTAAAAAATATGGATGACACAAAATTAAAATTTGAAAAAACAATTGAAAGTTTGGAAAACAAATTACTAAACATTCGCGCCGGAAGAGCAAATCCAGCAATGTTAAATGGAATTAATGCAAGTTACTATGGAGTACCAACTCCAATTCAGTCTCTAGCCAATATTACCGTTCCAGAAGCACGTAGTTTAATGATTAAACCATTTGATAAAAGCGCTTTAAAAGAAATTGAAAGAGCGATTAATGAAGCAAATATTGGTATTACTCCTGTGAATAATGGAGAAACCATTATTTTAACGGTTCCAGAACTTACAGAAGAAAAAAGAAGAGAATATGTTAAAATGGCAAAAGCAGTTTGTGAAGAAGCAAAAGTAGCTTTAAGAAATATTCGTCAAGACGCAAACAATGAAATCAAAAAATTAGAATTACCAGAAGATGAAGAAAAAATGTATTTAAATGACATACAAGATAGCATTAATGAATATAATAAAAAGATAGATGAGATATTTAAAGAAAAAGAAACAGAACTAATGAGGGTATAATATGAAAAAAAATTTTAAGGAAATTGATAGTAAAGAAATAAATGAAGTCGTTTCATTAACGAAAAAGATTTTGAATTTGCTATACATAGTAATGATTGTAGCAATCGTTTTATGTGGTACCATTATTCTTAAAAATTTAAATGTTTGGAATATTTTACTCGCTTTCCTTAAAGTATTATCCCCGTTATTTATTGGCTTTGTAATAGCATGGCTCTTTAATCCAATCGTAAAAAAACTAAATAAAAAAGGAGTTCCAAGAATAGTTGGCAGTATTTTAGTATATGCAGTTTTTTTAATCTTTATTTATGTATTTCTAAGGATATTAGTGCCAACACTATATACTCAAATTAATGAATTAATTGCTACTTTACCATCAATACTTGATAAATTTAGTAAATTTGCTGATGATTTAATCAATCAAATATCTATTAGTGGTATTGATTTAACAAATTTTAGAGATAATTTATTTGAAGGAGTAGGAAGCTTCTTAGTAAACTTTACCAATTCACTACCTACTTCGCTAATTGGTATTTTAGGTAGTCTAGCATCGGGAATTGGCACGATTTTAATTAGTTTAGTAATCGGTTTATATATGTTATTTGATTTTGATGCTATAACTAAGCATTTCTTAAAACTAGTACCAAATAAAAATAAATATGAAATCGAAGTATTAATTACAGATATAGGAAAAGAAGTTAGAAAAACCATTAGCGGAACACTATTAGTAGCATTTATGGTATTTATATGTGACACTATAGGATTTGCCATTATTGGATTAAATGCTCCTTTATTATTTGGTATTTTCTGTGGATTAACTGATTTAATACCATATATTGGACCATACATTGGTGGTGCAGCCGCAGTAATTGTTGGTTTTAGTCAAGGAACCATTACAGGTATTGCTGTTTTAATTATTTGTATAGTCGTTCAATTATTAGAAAATTATGTATTACAACCAGTTGTAATGAGCAAAACCACTCATTTACACCCAGTTACAATCATGATCGGCTTACTTGTATTTGCCCATTATTTTGGTATTGTAGGTATGATTATTGCCACCCCATGTATTGCACTTTTAAAAGTGATATTTCGATTTATTGTCAAAAAATATAATTTATTTAAAGATGATGAAGTCTTATTAAAAGAAGTACTCAAAGATGATTAGAGTACTTCTTTTTTTAATGTCTTACCACAAATATAATCAACGGATATATGAAATTTTAAAGCAAAAGCTTTAAGATATTGCGCATTCATTTCCTCTGGATGTTTTTCATAGTGTGCTACTGTAGGAATGGAAACCTTTAATTCTTTTGCAAGTTCTTTTTGAGTTACTCGATGAATTTTTCGAACATACTTTAAACTAAATCTTAAATATTTATAATCAATATCAAAAGAATTCCTTATTTTTAAATTATTACTAATACCCAAAAGACAATTTAAAGAAACTTTAAAGTAATTACTGAGTTCATTTAATTCGACGATCTTCATAGCACGCACATTTGCTTCATACATTTTATATACAGTTAAAGAAGTATTTAAATGACGGGCAACATCTTTTTGAGACAACCCTTGTTTGGTTCGAATTTGTGAAATTAATAATCCGTTTTGCATAATATTCCTCCTTTCGAGTGGCATAGTATAACAGAAGGAAAAAGCAAATTTTGTCGAACCATGTCACACGCCTAAAAATTCGTGCCCATATTGCAAAAAAATAAAGGAAATGAAAGAAGAAGGGGTAATAAATAATAGTGAAGGGAGGAAAATATGCCAAAAATAGAAGTAGTAAGACAGCGAGATTTAAAAGATTGTGGACCTTGTTGTATTGAGACCATTTTAAAATATTACGGTGGTTATGTCCCACTTGAAAAAATCAGAGATGATACCTGCACAGGAGTAAATGGTACAACCGCTTTTCATATTGTGAAAGCTTTATGTACATATGGTTTTGATGCAATGGGAGTAAAAGTAGATCATATATTTGATGAAAATATATATTTGCCAGCGATTGCTCATGTAATATTAAAAAATGGTATGCATCATTTTGTTGTAATCTATAAAATAACAAACAAATTCATATTTTTAATGGATCCAGCAAGAGGAAAAATAAAAATGACTCAACAAGAATTTGCATCCATTTGGGATCATATCTTAATCTTAGCAACCCCCAGTAGTAATATTTTAAGATATACCAAAGAGCTATCAATATTCAATCTTTTTGGAAAACTATTAGCAAAAAATAAAAGTTTATTTGCAAAGATTCTAATCACCAACATGATCTTAATGATCCTAACGATTATAGGAAATTTCTATTTTCAAGTAAGTATCTCGAGTATGGAAGAAGGACAAGATACAAAATTTTTGAAATTTATAATCATTCTCTTTTTTATTATACTTTTTTTCAAAGTATTCATAAATTATATAAAAACCTATTATCTCAATTACCTTAACAAAAATTTAGACACCGAGCTATTTTCTACTTTTTTAGAGCATATCTTTAAACTCCCTTTAAAATTTATTCAAAATCGTACGACTGGAGAAATTGTTACAAGAATCGATGAATTAAGTGATACCAAAAATTTATTTTCTGAAATTTTTACAACATTAATTCTCAATATGATTTTGATAATTGGAGCAATTGTTACATTATTTTTAATAAATAGTACATTATTTTTTCTTCTTTGTTTGATAATTACTATTTATTTAATCGTAGGAATTTTCTTTAGTAAAGGAATATATTACAAAATAAAACAGACAATTGAAGCAACCACAGATTTTAATACCACATTAATTGAAAATGTAGATATGAATTATAGCATTAAAAATTTAAACCTAGTTCGAGAATTTATATATCGAGTCGAAAACAAATTAATTCAAATGCTAAAAAGTAATTTTTCTTTTGTCCATATTTTAAATATAATGGAATTAATAAAAAACTTTATTTATGAAATTGGTTTGTTTATTATAACTACGTTAGGAATTTATTTGATATATCAAGGAAAGTTAGAGATACTAAGTTTAGTAACATTTAATAGTATTCTCATATATCTATTTAACCCAGCCAAAGAATTAGTTGACTTAATACCAAAATATAACTATTTAAAAGCCTCTTTTAACAAATTAAGTGAATTCTTAGCTACAGAAATAGAAAAAGATCAAGGCGGATTAAATAACTTTGAAGGCAATGATATTGAAGTAAAAGATCTAACATATTCTTATGATTTATTTACCAAAATAATTAATAAAGTAAATTTCCAAGTAGAAAGATGCGATAAAATTTTATTAAGTGGTCCAAGTGGAAGTGGTAAAAGTACTATTTGTAAATTAATCTATCGAAGTTTAGGAGCTTATTCAGGAAATATTGAATTTAATAATACGAGTGAATGTGATTATAGTTTAAAAGCGATTAGAGAAAATATTCTGTATGTAGGCCAAAACGAAAATCTTTTTACGGGAACGATTCGCGAAAATATTATATGCTTTCGTAGCATATCAGATGAAGAGTTTATAAAAGTATGTAAAATATGTCAATTAGAAGAAATCGTAAAAAAAAGACCAAATCGATACAATACGGTCATTAATGCTTCTCTAAACAATTTAAGTGGAGGAGAAAAACAACGAATAATTCTAGCAAGAGCATTGCTTAAAAAGGCTAAAATATTGATTTTAGATGAAGCATTAAGTGAAGTAAACGAAGGAATGGAAAAAGAAATATTAGATAATATATTTTTACATTTTCAAGATAAAACGTTAATTTATGTAACTCATAAAAATGTGGAAGAAAAATTTGATAAAATTATTTATTTAGGTGAAGTATGTTAGAACTATTTAATAACAAAACAGCATTTTTAAAAAAAGAACCTAAAATTGGTTTTTTGGTTGTGATTGTTTTTCTAATTCTTTTGCTTTTTTTACTATTATATATTTGCAAAAAAGAAATTTATGATAGCTATCAAACCAAAGGATTTGTAACTTGCGATCAACTATGTAACATTTTAGTGGTAATACCTTCCGACCTAAATTTTGATAAAATTGCTCAAAATGGTAAATATTTAAATTATGAAATAACAAGCAAGGAATTAAAAATAGATGAAGAAAACATCCAAACATATTACGAATTGACTCTAAGTACTGATGAATCTTTATCTAACAATGAAATTGTAATTTTAAATTTTTACTATAACAAACAAAGAATCATTACAAAAATAAAAGAAAAAATGTTTTAAAGGAGGAATGAATAAAGTGCAAAGAATGGAAACAGAAGAATTAATAAATTGCAATGGAGGAGGGTTATTTGGTATAATTACCAATTTAGTAGTCAGTGTAATTTCTCTTGCCAAAGCAATACTTTCTTTAAAGAATTTGAGAGGTTAAGATGAAGCATTTAAATGAAAGAGAATTAGCAAAGATAAATGGTGGGATTTCCGTAGGTACTATTTTAGGCGGAATTGCTATAGCTATAGCTTTTATAGCATCAGCCATTTACGGCTATTTCTATCCGAAGGAGGGATAATATGAAGCTAAATGATAATGATTTATATTTAGTATCAGGAGGATCGATTAATGGCACTTTAATTAATGCTTTTGCAAGATTAATTGATTTAGCGATAGACATCGGAAAAATGATTGGCTCATCGATTCGACGTCTAATAAATTAAAAAGGGAATAAAAGCCCTTTTTTAACTGCTAAAAAACAGAAATTATATCTTTAAGTTTACTATATTACATGATATAATCTCATCTTTGACACTTTGAAAAAAGCAAAACCTCCCAATCCCTTTATTTATGAGGGTTTGAGAGGTTTTAAAATGTTTAAAAAAATGCGTACCTAATTTTTATTTTCTGTTAAATCATAAATTT
>JAGHGS010000016.1 GCA_017888105.1 Bacilli bacterium | reverse complement strand
TATGTGGATGGTGAAAATTCCAATCAACCAGCAGGAATCGGCGGAGCGGACAGATTAGTTAGCGATACCGTTGAATTAATCAATGATGAAGTTGTTTTTGAAATTGTTTTACCAACGAATAATTATCGAGTAGAAAAAATGAGTTTGTATACGGAAAATGAAAATTATGAAATGGGCGAAGCAAAAAGGATTGGTTCACTTGGTGTTACCGATGTTACAGAAAATAAATTTGGATTTGTTCTTGGTACAACCGATATCAGTGAATTTGATCGAGATTTTTCTGTTACCGAGGAAATTGATCGTATTGTTGTAAGTGGAAGATATAAACAAGGAGAAGATGTTAATATTCTTTTGTATCAAAATATGAATTCAAAAGTTTATCATGTATCAGTTAGTAGAAGACCTTATACGGCAATGTGCTTAGATATATTTACAGAAGATGAAACAGAAAATGGAATTGTCGTTAATAAATATATTAATGCTGAAGGACTAACTGGTAAATATTCTATTTATTTAGAAATTGATGGTGTTATTTATGATACAGGAGAGTATGTAGAATTTTAAGAGAAGTTATTTCTCTTTTTTTCTTTAAAATAAATATTTATTAGAAATGAAAAAAGTATATTAATATGATAAAATAAGATGAGGAAGTGAAGAAATGGGTAAAATATCAAATGCTATTCAAATGTTAAACTATTTAAATACAGGAAATAAATATAGTGTAAAGGAATTATCAGAAAAAATAGGCATTACTGAGCGAATGATAAGGTATTACAAATGTGAATTAGAACAAGCAGGAATTCCAATTGAAACTTTTATGGGACCTAATGGAGGATATTATATTATAAATGTTAAAAACCAGTATAATCATTTTAATAAATATGATATTCAATTGTTAGAAAATATTAATGTGATATTAGAAAAAATAGGATATAAAGATATTATAAAATATAGAAAATTAATTAATAGAATTCAATTTGCAAGTGATGTAGAGGAAGAAAAAAGTAAATTTTTTTTAGATAATGGTATTATTGATAAATCTGAATTGTACTTTGCTTTAAATGATGCAATTTCTAATAAAACACCATTAAAAATATTATATAGAAATTTAAATCAGGAATGGCAAGAAAGAATAATTCATCCTTTACAAATATTTAATTATGATAGCACATTCTATGTAACTGCGTATTGTGAATTGAGAAATGATATTAGACATTTTGAGATAGATAGAATAAAATTAAATAGCAAATAATTTAGACAAAATATTTCCTATAAGTGTGATATAATAAGTTTATTGAGGTGTTAGCTATGTCTAAAGAGAATATTTTTATTGATTTTGATGGAGTAATATTTGATACAGAGAAAAGAGTTGTTGACAGAAAAAAGTTAAGACCTGATATAAGTTGGAATGCTTTTTTTGAAGAGTTAGACTGGTTTGAATTATTAGAAGAAGCCAAAGTAATAAATAATGCTATTGATTATATATTAGAAGCACAAAGTAAATCTAAGCAAATCGCTATTTTAACTAAAATTCATACTTTGCTTGAAATGGAAGCAAAGGTGAGAGCTTTAAGAACCAGAAATATTGAGATACCAATTTTATTTGTTCCACCATATATTAAAAAAAGCCAAATATATTTACCGAATAATGGCGAAATTTTAATTGATGATAGTATTAAAAATTTAATTGATTGGGAACAAAAGGGAGGAAGAAGTATTTATTTTAGTGAAAATTTAGATTCTTCCAATCAATTTGAAGTCGTGAAAAGTTTGCGTAGAATTTTATAGGAGAGTAGTATGGTAAGTCAAGAATTGTTAAATAATTATAAGAGAGCACTGCAACAAAAATATAATGCTGTATGTTTTGATATTGATGGTACTTTAACTATAGAACATTCTACAAAAATAGATTCTCGTATTTTGCCAATATTAGCTAATCTATTAAAGAGACATATTCCAATTCTTTTTATTACGGGTAGAGGAGAAACCGGTTTAAGTGATTTATTAAATGATATTGTTAATGATTTAAAAAATAAATATGACGTTACTGATAAACAATTGTTAAGAATGTATGCTCTTACTAATGATGGCGCAAGGTTATTTATGACTGGTAATGAAAGTAAACAATTGTTTAATGTTAGTGAATATATATCTTCTAAAGAAGACCTTATTCAATTGGAAGAATTAAACAAAAAAATTATTACTTTATTTAAAGATCTTAACTTTGATAAATGCTGTAAGATTACTTATTCAACCGATTCTAAAACAAATACTATAATAAATATAAGAATAATGATTTTAAGTGATGATATAGAATATAATAATAAAGTTTTTGATTTCATTAATTTATTAATAGGAAGTTATAAAAATTCTAATCTTAATTTGACAATAGGAATGCATAATGGTAAACAAGTTTTACAAATAGGTACTGCAACTAAAGATAAAGCTATAAAAATTGCCGAAAAAATAATAGGGATTCCTCAGAATTCAATGCTTCGAGTTGGAGATTGCGGAGATAAATTCGGAAATGATTATTCTATGTTACAATGTTCTCAGGGTTTTAGTGTTGGGAAAACTAGTGGAGATGTTGATAAGTGTTTTCCAATTATTGAAAATGGCAAAATAATAACGGGTGTTAATGGAACTTTAAGTTTACTAAAAAAAGCAAAATTATTGCCAACAATCTGTTTAGAGCATGCTATTCAAAGTGAATATGCAAGAGCATATGCTATAATTGAAAAGAAAATGAATCAAGGTAAAAATAATAAAATTATCTATTTTAATAATTTGATTAATAATAAGTTTCAAACTATTGATGGAATTTCTAGTGTATTTGATTCTTCGAGTGGAAGTGTTAAAATTCCTATGTATGATTGGATTACAATACCAGATGATAATCCATTAAAGCAGTTATGGCTTATATGTAATGATTTTAGTCTGTGTTATTCAATGTATGATAATGAAAATATTTTATTAAGAGGTTCAAAAACTTATTACTATTTTTTATCACAAAGACTTCATGACGAAAATACGCAAGAAGATTTAACTACTAGGGAAATGGTGTATGAATGGTTAAATAATAATGTAGATTTCTTTTCAAAAGCTTTCATAGCAATTAATCAACTTTTTGATGTAAATGATTTAAATAATACTAAAATGATATTAGGTTTAATTGATAATATCAGAAATTATTTGTTAGTTTTGTTGAATCAACAAATTATTAGTAATGATATTTTAAAAAGTGTAATAGTTAATTTAGAGGCATCCATTCAAGAATCGTTATTGAATAAACTTTATCATGCTTTAGTAATTACAGAAGATTTGATGAAAAATATTTCATTTAATGAAAGTTATAAAATTAATTGTGTTGATATTACAAATTTAATTAAAAGTGTTATTTTAATTACTAATGAGTTTATCGCAGAATTTACAAAGTACAAAGATAAAGGCAATTATTCTAAAGATTTTAGAGCGTATAGAGAGATAGATAATTTTGCTGAAAATTTTATTACTTGTTATTTGACTATGCAAAAAGATTCTAATATTTTTGATAAAGGTATTTGTGGAGTGTGCTATGGGGGCTTAGAATTACCAATTATAATGAAAGCGATTGATAATAGATTGAATGATGTTTCTATATTGAAATTTAATAGAAATGTAACAGGGTATGCTAAAAAGCAGTCATTAGAATTAAGATTTTTTGATATTTCTGAGGCTGGTGGGATTGAACTTTTGGGAATAGATCAACAAAAGAAATATATTATTTTAGATGATAATTTATTGACAGGGAAAACAATGCAATTAGTTTTAACTACTTTTTTTGATATAGGCATAGATGTTGACAAAATAGTTGCTGTAAGATATCCAGGAGTGAATAGAATTAGTCAAATGTTTTTACCAAACCATGGGGCAGTTGATTATAGAAATTTCTTTAATTTTATAGAGGGTTTATATTTTCCTAGTCCATATAGTTGGAGAGATAGATATAGTGAAAATTTATATGAGGATTCTTTAGGAATCTTTGATTTAAACAGAAGAAAAATCTTAGAATGTTTAATAAAAAATGGAGATTATTCTCCAAAAAGTGAAGTACTATTAGTAAAAAGGGTGATAAAAAAATGAAGGTAATTAGTATAGGCGATTTGGTTACTGATTTTTATTATAAAAACGGTAAACTTATAGGAGTAAGTGGAGGAATGAGCTCACATAATATCATTTTTAATATTGCTAAGTTAGGTTTGAATACAGCTGTTTATGGAGTTTGTGGTGATGATACTTTAGGTAAAGTAGCTATTGATAGTTTAAAAGATGTTGGGGTAAATATTGATGGAGTCAAAATTAAGAAAGATATACATACTCGCTCTTTTCACGTTCTTTATCAAGAAGCAAATGGTAAACTTGAGTTTATTTCTAAGAAAAGATGCCCTTTTTGTAATACAAAAAAATGGTATTTAGAAAGTGAAATCGAAGTAAATAATATTTTAAAGCAAATTAATGAGGATGATGTTTTGGTTTTTGATAATTTAAATGATAAAAATCAAATTATTATTGATAATTGTAATAGTAAAAAGATGTTGGATTTAGGGCAATATTTTGAATTAGAGAGTTTGAGTAATCAAGAAATATTAAACAAGATAAAAGGTAAATTTGATATTATAAACTTGAATGAACGTGTAGAAAAATATTTAAAGAATAGATTTTCTTTGAAATTATTAGAAGATGTATATGGTTTATTACAACCTAAAATGATAATTGTTACGAGAGGAAGCAAAGGATCTGATTTTGTTTTTAATCATCATAAAGTTAGTAAAGCGCTAGTTAATCCAGAGGTTGAAGTTGACCCAACAGGTGCAGGAGATGCTTTTTTTGCTGTATTTATTAGTGAATATATAAAAAATGATTATATTATTGATTATAAATTTATTGATTCTACTTTTGATAAGGCTACTAAACTTACGAAAAAAGTTGTTAAAAAAATGGGAGCAAGGGGACATATTCAAAATTTATATAAAATAAAAAAGTCTGGGGATAATTGTACTTGTAATAATTTTGATTTAGTGGTTAGAAAGCAAATAAAAAGATGCAATATCAATATTAATAATCTAGAAACAAGAGTTATTAATGCTGTTAATAGTGGAGCTTATGATAAATTGGTTAAAATTAATTTTGATAATTTAAATAATATTATTTTTGTTGGTACAGGTGGTTCTTTTGCTGGGGCAAAATTCGCATCAAAAGTTATTAATCAATTATATGGGGTAAATACGATTTCTTTGTACCCTAGAGATTTATATTATAGAAATAATAAGTGTTTAGAGGCAGTATTTTTATTTACTTATTCTGGAACGACTGACGATTTATGTGTTGCAACAAGTTTAATTAGTGGAGGAAAGAAATATATTATAACTAAAGGAGAATTACAAAAAGTTGTGACAAAAACAGGAATATCTAAAGAACATATTATTTCTTATCGCTCGGGAGTAAATAAAGGAAAAGAAAGGGGCTTTTTATCATTTGAGGGCGCTTTAGCTCCGGCAAGTTTGTTTTTGAAATTATATTTTGATGAAAAAGTAAATAGTGATATTGTTGAATTTATTAGAGATAGTATAAATTATTGGAAAAATTACTTTACCAATTATTTTAAGGAAAATAGAAAAATGTTAAAAGAATTTTTGGCTATCGGGAGTAGTTTTAATATTTTTATGGGAGATTTTACAGAATCAGCTTGTGTTGATTTGGAAAGTAAGATCATTGAATCTGGTATATACAACGCTTTAATTCATGAAAAGAAGAATTTTTCACATGGACGATTTATTAATTACGAACATTTGAGTAGTAAAAAAAATATTTATTTTAAACAAAAAACCACAAGTTTATATGAAAAACGATTATTAAAATATTTAGAAAATAGTCAAAATTTCATTATTGAAAGTAGATATGATGGAATATTATGTGAATATGATTTATTAATTGCTTCTCAATATTTAATATATTATATTGCAAATTTTTTGAATATAGATATTTCTAAGCCTGTATATAGTGAAGATGCTATGAAGATTTATTTTTATAAAGGAGAATTGTAGTAAATTTCTCTTTTTTCTTTTAAAAAAAGCTTGACTTGGAGTATACTTCAAGTAGTATGATTAGTTTGAGGTGATAAAAATAACTATACAAGAAGTAGCAAGTAATTATGATTTGAGTAAAGATACATTAAGGTATTATGAAAAGGAGGGATTGATTGGTCCAATAAGAAAGAATGAAAGTGGAATTAGAGAATATTCTAAAGAAGATTTGGATAGAATAGAATTTGTTAAGTGTATGCGTAGTGCGGGTCTTTCTATTGCTGTTTTAAAAGAATATATTAGGCTTTATGATGAAGGGGATTCTACAAAAGAAGCAAGAATTAAACTTCTTGAAAATGAAAAAATTATCCTAAAAGAAAAAATTGATTGTATGCAAGAAGCTTATCAT
>JAGHGS010000145.1 GCA_017888105.1 Bacilli bacterium | reverse complement strand
TATCATATATTTTTATATTAGAAAATTCTATTCTTTATTATATTTTTAAAACATATTAAAATATATATGAGGTGTGAAAATGGATTTTGTTGTAAGACAAACAAGGCAAAAAGATCCAGCTAGTTACAAATCTTTATACATTAAAGATTCGCTGTTAAAAGAAGTGGAAAAAATAGCAAAAGAAAACAGCACCTCTTTTAACAATGTAGTAATTAGTATGATCGAAGCCTGTATCTATGGTAACGGTGAGGGCCAAGAAGAAAATAAAGTAAGAAATTAATTTATTTTTATAGATACGAAACTCCTTGAAGTTCACACATCAAAAAAACTACCAATTCAAAAGGTAGTTTTTTCTATTGTTTATAAGTAACCGTTACTTTTAACGGAACAAAATAACTATTACTATACTTAGAAACACCACTAACATTATTAATATAAGTTGTAATTCGAACACCATAGCGTCCACCCATAGTAGTCGCCATTGTATTTGCAAAGGTAAAATTACTGCGATCTAAAGAATGATTATACAAATCTCTAGCTCCAACTACTTGTAGATTTCCTTCATTTTTATAACCCAAATACAATTCAATTTCTCTATCATTATTTTTAATGTTCGTATAACGATTAAAATCACTATATCCATCATAATAATCAACAGTAACATAAACAAAATCAACATTAGAACGATTAATATCATTAAAAACAAAATCTTGAACGTAATATTTGCCTACATAACTAGAATCCACATAACTCATCAAATAATACGTCTTAGTAACAACCTCTTTTTCAACAGTAACTTTTACAGTTGCTTTCTTATTTTCTGCTTTTGCCGTAATAGTAACAGTTCCTTCTCCTCTAGCAGTTACTTTGCCACTACTAGATACCGTTGCAACACGGGTATTACTACTTGACCAAGAAATTGTTCGATTCGTAGCATTACTAGGTGTTATGGTTGCTTTTAAAGTATACGTATCCCCTACTTCTAAAGATAAACTAGAACGATTTAACTCTATACTAGTAACAAGTCGATTAGTAGAATCATTTTTATTATTAATATTGTTAGAATTTCCTAAACTATTTCTACTATCAATAATAACCGTACGATTACCATTTTGATCTAAATAATAAGAATAAATTGTCTTTTTAGAATAAGTAGATACCTGTTTGGCTGAAAAATAAATTTGATAACCAATATATCCATTCCCTGTTTTATTTAAAATCTTAGAATATTCCGGATGATTAACTTGAATTTCAACTCCCGTTTTATTTTCTAAATCTTGCATTTCTTTTACTAATTTTAAATATTCAGAAGTACCTACTCTAGTAGCATTATTAGCATGACTTCCACTTATACTAGAAGAACTTACGGCACAATCTCCACTAACCACATAAGCGAGTGGATATTTTGTTGAATACTCTTTTTTACCATATGGGCAAGCGGTAGCAATCGCATCTCCACCATTATCTGAATTATTATTGTTGTTATTATTATTATTATTGTTGTTGTTATTGTTATTATTACCTTGGTTATTATGATTGCCATTATTGCTATTATTACCGCCATTACTATTGTTGTTATTATTAGATGAACCATTATTTGTATTATCACTAGTTCCATTATTATCAGAACCATCATCGGTGTTTGTATCATCTAATTCATCATCGTCATCAATAATAGGATCTTCACCTTCATCTTGATTATTATCTTCCTCTTGACTTTGATATTTTACCGTATTAATAATCGTATCGCTATCATTATCACACACAAGTCTTACTTCAATTCGATAATTTTCATCATCTAATTTTGTTGCTTCAATATAACTATTTTCTGTATCACAAGAATTTCCGTTTTCATCTTGGAATTCCACCAATAAATTACGTTCAAACATTTCCCCTAAAGTAAGACGAACTGATTCATTAATCTCACTAGGAAGTCTAGACCCCGTAAAATACTCTGTTGCAGCATCTCTCATTAAAGATAAATTCGTTCCAAAATTAGATGCATTCTCATCATCCTTATTAAATAAAGATACAATCCATATAATTAGAAAAACAACTACTAATAAAATTCCCAATTTAATTAATAAAGATTTCCAATTAATTTCTATGGCTCTCCTTGTCTTATCCTCATACATACAAAATCCCCCTTATAACCCAATCTCAGGTTTGGTTGCTATAATACCACAAAAGGGTTGATTTGTCAAATAATCAAATAATCCATATAATGAAAGCAAAAAAAACAAAATTGACTAACGTTTGTTCGTGTGCTATAATAAATTCGCTTGAAGTTATAAAATTTAAAACAGAAATACAAACTATATAAAAAAGGAGTGTTATATATGGATAAAATTATTGTAAAAGGAGCAAGAGAAAATAATTTAAAAAATATTGATATTGAATTACCAAAAAACAAATTAATTGTTATGACAGGTGTATCTGGGAGTGGTAAGTCTTCCCTAGCTTTTGACCCCATTTTTGCAGAAGGACAAAGAAGATATGTAGAATCTCTTAGTGCTTATGCTCGTCAATTTATTGGTATCAGTGAAAAACCAGATGTGGATTCCATTGAAGGATTAAGTCCAAGTATTTCCATTGATCAAAAAACAACGAACAAAAATCCTCGAAGTACAGTTGGTACCATCACAGAAATCTATGATTATTTAAGACTCTTATATGCTAGAATTGGAATTCCTTATTGTCCAAAGCATAATATTCCTATTACAAGACAATCAATTGAAGAAATGACCAATCGAATTATGGATTTAGAAATAGGAAGCAAACTAGAAATCATGGCACCAGTAGTTCATGGTGAAAAAGGAACTCATAAAGATTTATTTGATGAATTAAGAAAAAATGGTTTCTCTAGAGTAAGAGTCAATGGAGAAATGCGAAGTCTAGATGAAGAAATTATTTTAGAAAAAAATATTAAAGACAACATCGAAGTTATAGTAGACCGAATCGTATTAGATCCAGAAGAACGTGGTAGAATATTTGAAGCAATTGAAACAAGTTGTAAATTAGCAGAAGGAAAAGTATTAATCAATGTAATTGGTAAAGAAGAAATACTCATGAGTGAATCTTATGCCTGTCCTCACTGTAATTTTTCTCTTCCAGAACTTGAACCAAGATTATTCTCTTTTAATGCTCCTTATGGAGCTTGTCCAGAATGCAAAGGACTTGGAACAAAATTAAAAATTGGTGAAGCACTATTAATGCCTGATAAAACGAAAAGTATTTTAGAAGGCGGAATTAAAACCATTAGCAATGATCAAAATATAGAAACCATTCAATTACTTGCTGTTTGCAATTATTATAAGATTGATCCAAACAAACCTTTAAAAGATCTTACCAGAAAAGAATTAGATATTATTCTTTATGGTTCCAAAGATAAAATTGATTTTAAATATGTATCAAAAAATGGTAATGTTCGTTATGTATCAGATTACTATGAAGGAATCATTACCAAATTAGAAAGATTACACTTAGAAACAACAAGCAACTGGCGAAGAGAATGGATTGAAATGTACATGGTAGAATCCCCTTGCCCAAAATGTCATGGAGCAAGACTAAACGACATGGTATTATCTGTTAAAATTAACAAAAAGAACATTTATGAAATAACAAATTTTAGTATTTTAGAGTTAAGAGATTTTATTGCCAAATTAAAATTAACAAATGAACAACAAGAAATTAGTGGTCTAGTAACAAAAGAAATACTAAATCGATTAGATTTCTTAATTAATGTCGGTCTTGGTTATTTAACGCTATCAAGAAATGCTGGTACCCTATCTGGTGGAGAAGCCCAACGAATTCGCTTAGCTACTCAAATTGGTTCAAAATTATCTGGTGTTTTATATGTCCTAGATGAACCAAGCATTGGATTACATCAAAAAGATAATGAAAAACTAATTAAAGCCATGCAAGAAATGCGTGATTTAGGAAATACTCTAATTGTAGTCGAACATGATACCGATACAATGCTTGCTGCCGATTACTTAGTTGATATTGGCCCAGGAGCTGGTGAATTTGGCGGAAACGTTATAGCAGCCGGAACACCAAAGGAAGTAATGGCTAATCCCAATTCTTTAACAGGACGTTATTTATCTGGTAAAGAAAAAATCGAAGTTCCTAAAAAACGTCGAAAAGGAAATGGTAAATCACTAAAAATTATCAAAGCAAGTGAACATAATTTAAAAAACATTAATGTCGAAATCCCATTAAATAAATTTGTATGTGTAACTGGTGTATCTGGAAGTGGAAAATCATCATTAATTAACGAAATTCTCTATAAAACACTTGCTGTAGGAATCAATGGATCAAAACAAATACCGGGAGCCTGTAAAGAAATAAGAGGAATGGAAAATGTTGATAAAGTAGTTCATATTACCCAAGATGCTATTGGAAGAACTCCAAGAAGTAACCCAGCTACTTATGTAGGTGTATTCGATGATATAAGAGATGTATTTACAAATACGAAAGAAGCCAAAATGCATGGTTATGACAAAGGAAGATTCTCATTCAATGTCAAAGGTGGAAGATGTGAAGCATGCTGGGGAGATGGTGTAAAAAAAATTGAAATGCATTTCTTACCAGATGTATATGTACCATGCGATGTTTGTGGAGGAAAAAGATACAATAAAGAAACACTAGCCATTAAATTCAAAGGAAAAAATATTGCGGATGTTCTAGACATGAGAGTTTCGGAAGCCCTACCATTCTTTGAAAATATTCCCAAAGTTTATAATAAACTAAAAGTAATGGACGAAGTAGGATTATCCTATATTAAATTAGGTCAGCCTGCTCCAACTTTATCCGGTGGCGAAGCAGGACGAGTAAAACTTGCCAAAGAACTTCAAAAGAAACCAACGGGAAAAAGTATTTTTATTCTTGATGAACCAACCACAGGATTACACAGTGAAGACATAAAAAAATTACTTCAAATATTAAACAGAATTGTCGATAATGGTGACACCGTAATTGTAATTGAACATAACTTAGATGTCATCAAAGTAGCAGACTACATTATTGATTTAGGACCAGAAGGTGGAAATTTAGGTGGAGAAATTGTTGCTACTGGAACTCCCGAACAAGTAGCCAAAAATCCAAATTCTTATACCGGTATTTTCTTAAAAAAAATGTTAGAGCAAAAATAAAACAGGAGCAAATCCTGTTTTATTCATATTGATTACCTTTACCTTGATTACATTCGTGACATAAAGTACGCAGATTTTCATTAACTGTTTTTCCTCCTTTAGAAACAGGAATAATATGATCTACTTCTAATTTAGCACCATCACTTTGCGTTCTTCCACAAATTTGACAACAAAAATGATCTCTTTTTAATATTTCATATCGCTTTGCATTTGTCATCAATTGTCTTTGATATTTAACACTTTCTTCAAATTTTTTTCTTTCATCTATTTTTTTAAAAACATATTCAATAGAATTTACATCCATTTGAAAATCACAAACATACCGATTTCTACCAGCTGGTGAAGTATACGAAACAGTTAAAATAACACAAAGATCAATGATTGGTTTTAATTGTAAATCTTGAAACAGTTTTTCTTCAATTATTAAATACCTTTTTTTCGACAAAAAAGGAAAATGTTTAGAATTTTCATCATAAGATTTACCCAAATGAATCTTTTTTATTGTTTCTAAATAACTTTTATATTTACGATAAAGACTATTATTATAATGAACAGTTGCACATAAATTTTTCCAATAGTTTTCATCTTCTTTCACATAAAGACACATAAAATTGACAATTGCTGAATCATTACAATTTATCCTAAATTTTTGCAAAGAATTGCATTCATTTTTTATAAAATACTTTTTTGATAAAGGATAAAATTTAGAAGCATATATTTGATTTAATTGATTTAATTCCGAAAGTAACTTACTATATTTCTTAACATTATTTATATTTACCGACTTAATAATAAGCTTAATAATAAAAACAATACAAATAATAAGAACAAGATAAATAATTAATAACATAAACATCACACTAATCCTATTTTAAATTATAACATTTATAAAATTTAAAATCTATATAAATTATCTTTAAAATTAAACTAAAAAATAGTATAATTAAATCGGTTAATCTAGATAACTGTAGATATGCATGTCTCCGTATAACACGAATTCATCTGGCAATGCTAACGTGTTCAATGTGTGGTCGGATGGCTTCCTCAACAACAACCGCGTGGATAACACGAATGGTGTGCGCCCAATATCCTTTTAAACTTAATATTTGGTCAAGGCTAAACAAAAAAGCATTAGGATACAAGATTAGCCATAGGGAAACCTAAATAATTAATATTGATGTTTTAAGTCTAGTATTTAAAACTTTAACAATATGGGCAATTGCCCTTTTTTCTTTACAAAAATTTACTTATCTTCTTTTATTATTCACATAAATAGTTTATAATTAAAATGGTGATAATATGAATAAGAAAGGTTTTACATTAATTGAACTTTTATCAACGATTGCAATTATGACAATAATAGCAACCGTTCTTACTGTAAACGTCTTAAATATTTTTGAAAACAAACAAAAAATAACAAACCAAACAAAAGAAAATATTATTACCACCGCTGCAAACGTTTATTTAGAATTAAATAAAAATAAGGAATTAAAAGAAAATTGTAAATTAAACGGATGCAACATATCAGTAAATACCTTAATAAAAGAAGGTTTACTAAATGAAGAAGATGTGAATAACTCGAAAGTTATAAACATTTATTATGAAAACAATGAACAAAAAGTGAAAATTAGTTAGGAAGTGGAAAATGGCTAAATTATATTACCGCTATAGTGCAATGAATGCTGGCAAATCGACAATAGCAATGCAAGTAGCACATAACTACGAAGAACAAGGCGGTATTGCATTAGTTTGGAAACCAAAAATTGACACCAAAGGAGAAGATAAAATAGTAAGTAGAATTGGCATTGAAAGAAAAGTTGATTACTTACTTTCTGAAGAATCATCCCCAATTCAAATAATAAAAAAAGAATTAGAAATTAAAAATAGGATTGATGCAATCATTGTTGATGAAACACAATTTTTAAACGAAAATCAAATTAATGAACTATACTATATAAGTAAAAAAATGAATATAGCAATATTATGTTTCGGATTACGTTGTGATTTTACAATGACACCTTTTCCAGGTTCAGCAAGACTTCTAGCAATTGCTGATTCCATAGAGGAGTTAAAAACTTTATGTGAATGCAAAAAAAGAAAAGCTACTCAAAATTTAAGATTAATAGATGGGATTCCCACATTTGAAGGAGAACAAGTAGCAATCGATGGAGAACATAATATAACTTATAAATCAGTATGTGGTGAATGTTATATCAACTATTATCTAGATTGGAAAAACAATAAAGAATAACCAACAATGGCAAGAGAAAGGAAAATAAAATGAAAGAACAAATATTAGATGTATTAAAAAATATTCATGAAGCAAAAACATTAATTGAAATTAATGATTTGTTAGGTCTAACAACAGTAGAAGAATTAGAGGAATTACAAAAAAATATAGAAGAATTAGTAAACGATTATCAAGTATTTAAAACAAAGAAAGATAAATATTTATTAATGAAAAATTGTCCTGGATTAAAAATAGGAAAACTATCGGTAAATAAAAAAGGATTTGGATTCTTAATACTAGATAAAGAAGATGATATTTATATTGCCAAAGATGACATGAATGGAGCCATAAACGATGATACGGTTTTAGTAGAAATAACAGAAAAAGGATTAGAACCTGCTGGAAGAGTATTAAAAATTGTAAAAAGAGACCTAAAAAATATTGTTGGTGAAATTAAGGTAATTGGCAAGAAAAAAATATTAGAACCCGATGATGACAAAGTTAATTTAAAAATTTATTTAAGTCCTGAAACGAGTAAAAACTGTGTAGACGGTCATAAAGTATTAGCAAAACTTACCAAAAAAATAGATAATAAAACCTACATGGCTGATTGTCTAAAAATATTAGGTCACAAAGATGATGCTGGTATCGACATTTTAAGTATCGCTTACAAATATGGGATCTTTGAAGAGTTTAGTCCAGAAACAATAAAAGAATTAGATAACATTCCCGAAGAAGTAGACGAAAAAGACTTAGCAAATAGAAAAGATTTAACCAATGAAATAATTTTTACAATTGATGGAAGAGACACCAAAGATATCGATGATGCCATCAGTTTAACAGTGAAAAATGGAATATACACCTTAGGCGTACATATTGCAGATGTATCCCATTATGTAAAAGAAAACACAGCATTAGGAGATGATGCTTACTTGAGAGGAACTTCATCTTATCTAGCCGATACAGTCATCCCGATGATTCCTCATAAACTATCTAATGGTATTTGTTCTCTAAATGAAGGAGTTATAAGATTAACCATGAGTTGTGTCATGGATATTAATAAAAATGGGGATGTTGTTAATTATGATATATTCCCAAGTTTTATTAAATCAAGGAAAAAAATGACTTATGATAATGTCAATGAAATATTAGAAAACAATACCATTCCTGAAGGATATGAAGATTTTGCAGACACATTAAAACAAATGCATGAACTAGCCCAAATTTTAAGAAAGAAAAAAATATCTCGTGGTTATATTGAATTTGATATACCAGAAGCCAAAATCATTCAAGATGAAGAAGGTAGAGCCATCGATATCCAAAAAAGAGTACAACGTTCTGGTGAAGCTTTAATTGAAGACTTTATGATCGCTGCTAACGAAACCGTTGCAACTCACATTAGTAATATGGAATTACCATTCATATACCGTGTTCATGACTTACCAAATACAGAAAAAATCGAAGATTTCTTAAATTTAGTAAAAGCATTAGGATACCAAATTAAAACAAACTTAAAAGAAATAACTCCAAAAACCATGCAAAAACTACTAGAAGAATTAAAAGATAAACCAGAATATTTTATTTTATCTACCCTTTTACTAAGAAGTATGAAAAAAGCAGAATATTCCAAAACAAACATAGGACATTTCGGTTTAGCTAGTAAAAATTATACTCACTTTACATCCCCTATCAGACGTTTCCCAGATTTAACAGTACACAGATTATTAAAGAAATATTTAATTGAAAAAGATTTTAGTATGTCTACAATTAACTATTTAGAAAACTCTTTAGTAGAAATTGCTGAACATTCAAGTGAAAGAGAAGTCGCTACTACCAATGCTGAACGAGATGTAAATGATATGAAAATGGCAGAATATATGGAAAGTCACATTGGTGAGGAATATGAAGGAATCATTAGTAGTGTAACATCTTTTGGAATGTTCGTTGAACTACCAAATCTAGTAGAAGGACTAATTCATATCAGCAATATTCCTGGCGATTATTACGAATATGTACCAGAATTATTATCTTTAATAGGTAAAAGTACCAAAAAAACATATCGTATTGGAGACAAAATAAAAGTATGTATTGTAAGTGCTTCAAAAGAAACAGCCCAATTGATTTTGAGATAGAAAGGGATAAAAATGATCGAAATAAAAAATAAAAAAGCCTATTTCGACTACACAGTCTTAGAAGAAATAGAAGCAGGTATCTCTCTTGTTGGAACAGAAATTAAAGCAGTTAGAAAAGGAAGCGTCGATTTAAAAGATTCTTTTATAACAATTAAAAACAATGAAGCTTTTATTCTAAACATGTATATTGCTAAATACGAAGAAGGAAACATCTTCAATCATGATGAAAGAAGAACTAGAAAACTACTACTTCATAAAAAAGAAATACAAAAACTAAAAGAAAAAGTAAGTACCGAAGGACTTACTTTAATACCTTTAAAATTATATTTTAAAAAAAATCATGTAAAAATATTAGTTGGTTTATGTAAAGGTAAAAAAATATATGATAAGCGTGCCTCTATTAAAGAAAGAGATTTAAAAAGAGAAGCTAGATATTTCTAATTTCTCTTTTTTTATTTAAAGTATTCAATAAATAAAATAATAGCATTAATAACTAATATTACTCCAATAATAATAAGTACCGCATTAGAAAAGAAAATACTATAAATACCAAGAGCAATTAAAACAATATTACTAATCGTTGAAAAATTTTTATAATTATTAAAGCTAATAGAAGTAAGAAGTCTACTAACGCCCATAAAAATGAAGAAAAATCCAAGTACATACCTGATACTAGCTTCCAATACTCCACTTAAAACAATTAAAAGAACACCAATAATAACAGAAGCAATAGCAATCGTTAAGTTAATATTCTTATGTTGAACAACATCTTTATTTTGATAGTAAACAACAAAAGATTTAATACCATAAATAATAACAATAACTCCTAATACATAAAATAATAGTTCTACAACTTCATTACTCTTAAACATCAAAAGTAATCCCAAAACTAAATAAATAATTGGATTAAATAAACTCCTTGCTTCCTTCATCTCCTTTTTTGGTTTAATAATTTCCGTTTTCATATTCCACCTCTATTAATATTATATAATGTTTAAAAATTTTAAGCAAGGAAAATTGAAAGTATTTCTAGAGTATGTTATAATAAAATAGAATAGGATGATTAATATGCTAACAAGAAATGAATGTTTACAAGTATTAAAAACTTATAACATTAATTCTCAAAAATATGAACCAACCATTTACGAAAATAATAAGGAAATAGGAATTTGTATGGACATTAAAGATTCTCTATTTGGTTATTTAACTCGTATTTTTATTTTTAATGAAAAAACAGAATTAGATAATTTTCTAAAATCCTTTTTTTGGTACAAAAAAAATCATAAAAAATATAACATTAAATTATCCTTAAACAATTATAATACAAAGAATCCTATAATTATTTACAAATATCAAGATCAAGAACTAACCTTAAATGAAATGTTAAATATGGATGCTTTCATAAATGAAAATAAAATAGAAAAAAAGGAAGAAGAAGAAAAAAAATATTATTTAGAAAGCATCAAAGAATTAACCAATTATTTAATTAATTTTAAACAAATGAAAGAAAACATTAAACTCGAAAAAAACAGATTAAAAACAGAAGAAAATGACTTGAAATTTGAATTACTAAAAGAATTAACAATCTATTATGGTAGAGAAAAAGTTTTAAATAAAAAAGAAATTGCTTTAGAGGCTCCCTCTTATATTGATAATACTCTTTTATTAGAAAATTTAAAAAATATTGAAGGAAAACCTCTAAATGAAATAAAAGATTATTTAACCTCTTTAATAAATATAATCAAAATAGAAGAATTAGATGAAAAAAATTTAGTTAATATTTATTCGAACAGTGTTTACAATTATAATATTGACATTTTAAAAAAACAAATTGAATTTGTAAAAAATAAAATTAATGCCGAAAAGAATTTTAATTTAAAAGGAAGCAAGCTTCATAATATTGATGAAGAATTAAAGTCTTTTTTAAAAACAAATATTGCCCCAGCTAAAATTGAAGTTTTTTTAAGTGAAAACAAATCCAACATTGAAGAAAAATTCAATAAAATTACAGATCTTAAAAACGCTTGTCAAATTATCACAGGCAAACAAATTTTAATAGAATCATCTTTTGAAAGAAAAACTGAAATAATAAATAATAAAGGTTATTTATTAAATGAATTTAATAATCTTGAACCTAAAACAAAAGCTAATTTAATTCTATATCATTCCCTATATAAACCAATATGCAATTACATAATCGATCATAATTATCCAGAAATAAACGAAATAATAAATAGTTTTGATTTTGAACATTATTATCAAGATTTAGAAGAAATCGTATTTAATGAAAACAACAATCACTATTTAACCAACTATTTTATGAATATAGACTTTAAAAATTTAAATAACTACATAAACTCTATTATAAATATTTGCAAAGATGTAGAAAATACAAATTTTTCTCTTCCAACTAATATAAGTCTTTTTGCAACAAAGGATGATAATAAATATAAACAATTAACCGATCTTCCAACAATAAATACCAAATATTTAATCACAACAAAGAACAATTTATTATACATTCCTTACAAATTAGAAATTGATTGGGACAATTTTGAAATCAATCTAAATAATGAAAATGCCTATTACACCAAAGATCAAATAATTGAAGAAATAGAAAGTATCACTCTAAACAAATATCATAAGAAAAATATAGAAAAAAATGATATAATAATTACAAAAGATTTAATATTAGATGAAGTAATTACATTTAATAAAAGTCATTTAGAAGGAGAAAATCATGAATAAAGAGAAATTTTTAAAAGAATTAAAATATCAATTAAGATATTTAAATAAAGAAACAAAACAAGAAGAATTAAAAAAATATGAAAATTTAGAAGAATATAACTTAAAACCAGAAGAAGAAGCGAATAAAATATACCAAAATCGAGGTTTAAACATAAAAGTAACCAAAAAAACATCATTTTTAGATTCTGTTTCAACAATTATTAATGCAATTAAAAGTAAAAATAAAAAGTTCAGGACAGATATTCTTTTATTTTTTATATATATGTTTATTTTAATTATATTAATAAAAATTCCTTTTATTTATATCCGAGACACAATAAGTACTATATTTAGTGTACTAGTAACCAATGACTTACTATATACCATTTGGAATTTATCATTTGAATTATTATATGCTTTAACAGCAATTTTAATATTTATTAAAATGATTAAAAATAAAGCAAGAGATTATGAAAATGCAGGAATATAATCCTGTATTTTTAATGTAAAGAAGATAAGTATTTAAGTCTAATAAAGAAAAAAATGATATAATATAATTATATAGGAGGAACAAAATGAACAAACGATTAAAAATATTTTTAATCATACTTCTTATTATTTTATTAATTAGTATTCTAATCATTACTACTTTAAAGGTAATAAACAATAAAAATGAGGATGAAGAAACCTCATCTTATAGCGAAACAGCTGTTACTGTTATGAAAGATATGGATTTATATAACGAAATAAATAGCAAAGAATATTCCAAAACAATAGAAGTATTATTAGAAGATAATGAATTGAAAGAAAAATACTTAGATGACTATTATCAAATAGATTATATGAATATTGAAAATTTTAGTAGTACTATTAATAATTTATTAAATAAGAATTATGATGGAGAAGAAATAAATTATATAATGAAGAATATGGAAAGTGATATAGACATATTATTAAATATGGAATATATAGATATATTAGCATTTAAAGATATTAGTAATTTTGATATCAATAACATAGAACGCTATTTAAATTATCAAAAAGAAAATGAGGATTATGATTTAGCAACAGTTGTTACCTACGTAAACATTGGCTTAGACAAAGAAGGATATTCAGAGTATACAGAGTATACCTTAGAAAAAGCTCAAAATGATTTAACCATATTAGTAAATAAGTATCATAAACTACCAGATAATTATGAACCAGATGATTTAGTCGCACTTTCTTATAATAGCAACTATTATTTAAGAGAAGAAGCCGCTGAAGCATTTGAAAGTCTTACTAAAGCTGGTGTACTTGATGGCGTCATATTTTATCCTTTCAGTCCTTACCGTTCTTATGAAACTCAAGAAGTACTATATAATCGATACGTACAAAGAGATGGAGTAAAAGCTGCCGATACCTATTCTGCAAGACCAGGATTTAGTGAACATCAATTAGGTTTAGCAGTAGATGTAAGAAGTAGTTCTCTACCAGATAATTTAACACCAGAACATTATAAATGGATGTTAGATAATTCTTACAAATATGGTTTTATTGTAAGATATCCAAAAGGAAAACAACATATTACCCAATTTATAGAAGAACCATGGCACCTAAGATATTTAGGAGTAGAATTAGCAACAAAAGTACATAATTCCGGTTTAACTTATGATGAATATTATGATTTATATATGAAATAAACTCAAGAAAAAAATCTTGAGTTATTTTATAACAATAAATATATTAACGGAACATCGCGTCTAAATCATTACTTTTTCGTTGTTTTTCAAGGGTAAGCAAAGGCATCATATTTAAAGCCCGATCTAATGCTTCTTTTCTAGTTTCTTCAGGAACATTCATATTATTAGCAATAGAAAGTAAATTACTAATAAATTGTTGCTCTAATAATTGTTCAGTACTTGATTTAATACTTAATAATTGATTACAAATATAATCATAATCTTGTTCATTCATAATTTTCCTCCTAATTCAATTATACAAAACAAAACTAGCTAATTAAACTTCTTTTCTAAATAATTGACAAAATCTTAACAAAAAAACTATTCCAAAGAATAGTTTTAAACAAGTTCAATTCTAACTTGTAATGCGTCATCACCATGGCGTTCATTAAGTTTAATGATTCTTGTATAACCACCATTTCTTGTTTCATAACGCTTAGCAAGCTCATTAAATACTTTATTTACAACATCACTGTCATTGTAAAGAAAAGCTAAAGCTTTTCTTCTGCTAACTAAAGTACCTTTTTTACCGTAAGTAATCATCTTATCAACAAACTTTCTTACTTCTTTCGCTCTAGCTTCAGTAGTAACAACTGCTTCATTCATAATTACATCACGAGTAATATTAGCAAGAATACTTCTTCTATGTCTTGATTCTCTACTTAATTTTCTATATTGCATGTTAGTCCTCCTTAATCTCTAAATTTAAGTCCCATTTCTGCTACTTTATCTAAAACTTCTTTAAGTGATTTCTTACCTAGATTACGTATCTTAGTAACTTCCACTTCTCTTTTAGAGATAAGATCTTGAACAGTATGAATACCTGCTCTTTTAAGACAGTTATAAGCTCTAACAGAGAATTCAATTTCTTCAATTGGAGTTTCCAAAGTTTTAGTAATTGTATCCACTTTCTTTTCTTGCATTTAACCAGTAATATTACTTATACTGTTAAGTTCATCAATAATATAAAAGTGTTCAATTAATATTCTAGCATCAAGTGCCATAGCTTCCTCTGGCCTCATAGATCCATCGGTATTA
>JAGHGS010000144.1 GCA_017888105.1 Bacilli bacterium | reverse complement strand
GAGTATTCTTATAATTTCACTGAATGTTGCACTTGCGATTTCTTTTCGCAAATGTTTGTGATTATTTTTATTTTCTAACATTTTCTTTACTTGGAGATTTTCTGCAATTATAATATCATGATGTGCGGTTATTTGTTTCACTATTTTCTCTACTGTCTTTTTTCTAGCGTTTTTTAGTTTTCGATATACTTCTTCTAATTTTTTCTTACTCTTAATATAATTCTTACTTCCTTTTATTTTTCTAGATAATTCTTGTTGTAATCTTTCTATCTTTCTTTCATATTTATCTAAATATCTAGGATTGCCATAATATTCTTTATTACTAGTTACAACTAGATTCTTTACTCCTAAATCTATTCCTACAGCTTTATTCGTTGTTTTTTCTGGTAACTTTATTTCTTCTTCTACACATACAGACACATAAAAGCGTATTCCAATTTCTTTAATGGTTGCATTTAATATTCTTCCTGGTAACTTATCTAAATTACGATATCCTCTTATTTTAACCTCCTTTAATTTAGGTAATTCTATTACTCTTCTTTTTAAATCTACTTTTATATTTTCGTAAACTGCACCTTTATAACTGCTTGTAACAAAGCTAGTGCGAAAGCTTTTTTCAAACAATCCAAAACCCACCATTAAATCAGTAATGGCATTTTGTAGTGAACAACTATCTACTTCTTTTAAAAATGAATAGTCTTTTTTTAATCCTGGTAATTCTTTTATTAAATTAAATTTTGTTAAATATTTATTATTTCTTTTTAAATATAAACAATAATTATAAACAAACCTCGTACATCCAAATGTTTTATGAATTAACGCTATTTGTTCTTCATTTGGATACAAACGAAATTGATATGCTTTATGTATTTTCATTATCTTCACCCCTGATAATAGCATTATACTATAAATACATATGTTCGTCAATAATAAATTTTAAAAAATAAACGTATTTCATGGACTTTCCTATAAGATAAAAAAAGAAAAACATATTCTAAATATAAATATGTTCTTCTCTTCTTTTTGGTGCTTCATAATTAATTGGATCTTTATATTTTTCTACTAAACAAACTTTATTTTCTGCTAAGCTCTTAGCAACATCAATAACTCTTTGATTTCTAGAACCTTTAAAATATAAAGAAAGACTTTTTTCTTTTAAAATAAACTTTCCATCTACTAAAACATCAATATAATTTAAGAATTCTCTTCGGGTCTTATCTTCTAACATATCTTCATATAAAAATCCCGTATAACACCATACATTAAGACCAATACTTTTGGCATACTTTGCAATAACAGCGCATTCTTTTGCTTGATAAACAGGATCTCCTCCCGAAAATGTAATACCATCTTGACCTTCTAATTCATCTAATGCAAGAAGGACATCCTCAATATCAACAAGCATTCCTTTATTAAAATCCCAAGTAGATGGATTTTGGCAACCAGGACAGTGATGACCACAGCCTTGGGTCCATAACACAGCCCTGATACCTTCACCATCTACAATCGAATCTCTTTGGATATCGCTAGCTAAACGAATTTGCATTATGCTCTCTTTTCGTTTAAAATACCTTGAACAGAATGTTTTACACGATCTCTTTCTTCTGCTTTTTTACCATTATTAAATCTATCAGTTGTGCCAACTAAATAACCAGTTATTCTTCTGATTCTTTCAAATTTAACCCCTTCGCCAACAATTCTTTCACTATCTTTCATATTTATCCTTCCCTTCTAATTTCCATAATAAGATAGACTTGCATTTTTAACTCTCTCAACCGTTACACCCTCTGCTTCATGTCTACCACAACCTGGGCAAACATCATTAATAACTCCTGTATATCCACAAACTGGATCACGATCGACTGGATGGTTAATTGCTCCATATCCAATATCATTATCATGCATTAAACGTACAATTGCTTCAAATGCTTCTAAGTTATTCGCTGTATCTCCATCAAGTTCAATGTAACTGATATGACCTCCATTGGTATATTTATGATATTTACCTTCAATTTTAAGCTTATCTGCAACACTAATATCATAATATACTGGAACATGGAATGAATTTGTATAGTATTCACGATCCGTTACCCCTGGAATAATACCATAAATAGATTGATCAATTCTTGTAAATCTACCACTTAAACCTTCCGCAGGTGTAGCAATAAGTGAGAAATTAAGCTTGTACTCTTCGACATACTCGTCACACTTATCTCTCATAAATTTAATGATTTCAAGTCCTAGTTTTTGAGCCTTCTCATCTTCTCCATGATGATGACCACACAAAGCCTTTAAACATTCAGCAAGACCAATGAAACCAATCGTAAGTGTTCCATTCTTAAGAACTGGCTTTAATCTTGAATTTGGTTTTAATCCTTTCGAATCAATCCACACACCTTGACCAAGCAAAAATGGGAAATTGTAAACTTTTTTACTACATTGAAGTTCAAATCTTTCTAATAATTGATCTTTAACCATATCCATAATACTTTCAAGTTCTTCGTAGAACCCTTTCATATCTGCTTTTTTACCGTCCAAAATTCCATGCTTAATACCAAGTCTTGGTAGATTAATCGTTGTAAATGATAGATTTCCTCTTCCTGGAACCACTTCATTATCTGGATTTGCTGGATTAGCCATTACTCTAGTACGGCATCCCATATAAGCAATTTCCGTTTTATAATCTCCAGGTTTATAATATGGTAAATTAAATGACGCATCAATAAATGAGAAATTTGGAAATAATCT
>JAGHGS010000143.1 GCA_017888105.1 Bacilli bacterium | reverse complement strand
CTTTATCTTTAATTTAAAAGAATACAATTTATTAGAACAAGAATATGTGGTATTTGATACCGAAACAACTGGCTTTTATGTGGGATCCGACCAAATGATTGAAATAGGTGCAGTAAAAATTAAAAATGGCGAAATTACAGATCGCTTCGATGAATTCATTGATCCGCATCGACCTCTACCTCAAAAAATTATTGATTTAACTTGTATTACGGATGATATGCTAGCAGGTCATGCAACCGAAGAAGAAGTAACTAAAAGATTTTTAGAGTGGACGGGTGACCTTCCAATGGTAGCCCATAATGCCAAATTTGATATCGGCTTCATTAGTGCGGCTTGTAATAAATATAATTTAGGCGAATTTACGAATACGGTACTTGATACGATGAGTATGGCTCGTATGCTTCACCCAGAATGGCCAAATCACAAATTAACAACATTGGTAAGACGATATAAAATTGAATGGGACGAAGATGCTCATCATAGAGCGGATTATGACGCAGAAGGAACAGCTCATGCTTTTCATAAAATGTGTGAAGAACTTGATTCTAGAAACATTGAAACAACAACAAAATTATTTAATTCAGTAGATACGAGTGAATTAATTAAATTCTCTTATCCTTTTCATTTATGTTGTTTAGTTAAAAATAAAGTTGGATTAAAAAATTTGTTTAAAATCATTAGTTATGCCAATACGACTTATTTATTTAAAAATAGTGAACCAAAACTACCACGAGGCGAATTAAAAAAATTAAGAGAAGGTTTACTAATCGGAAGTGGTTGCATCAATGGTGAAATATTCGAAGAAGCAAAAACCAAAGATGATGAAGAATTAGGAAGTTTAATGCGTTTTTACGACTACATTGAAGTACAACCAATAAGTGCCATGAAACATTTATTACAAATGGAATCAAGTGGCTTTAAAACCATAACTGATTTAGAAGAACATTTAAAGAAAATTATTCGTGTGGCAAAAGATGTTGGCAAAATAGTTGTAGCAACGAGTGATGCTCATTACTTAACACCAAAAGATAAAATTTATCGAGATATTATCATTGCTCAAAAATCGAATGGTAAATTACACCCACTAAATAAAAGAGGAATTGAACAACCAGATATGCATATTCGTACAACAGAAGAAATGTTAAATGAGTTCTCTTTTTTAGGAAAAGATTTAGCATATGAAATTGTTGTTGAAAACACAAATAAAATAGCGGATATGATTGAAGAAGTAGAAGTAATTATCCAGACAGGTGGAGTACCATTTTCTCCAAGAATTGAAAATTCAGTCGAAACGGTAACCGAAATGGTTTATAAAAAAGCTGCGGATTGGTATGGTACACCATTACCACTTAACATTGAAGAACGAATCTCAAAAGAACTATATGGAGATAGTGTTCTAGATAGTATTAAGAAAAAATTAGAGCGAGTTGAACACCTAGAAGGAGAGGAATTAACCAAAAAATCATTCCAAATCCTTCATGAAACGATTTTAAAAGGCTTTGATGAAGTGAGTAGAGTAGTAAAAGAAGAATTAATATTAACACTAAAAAAAGAACAGGATGAAAAAATAAAAGAATTAGAAGAAAAATTAAAGAATGCAACGGAAGAAGAAAAAGAAAATTTAGAAGCTGAATTTAAGACTGAAAAAGAAGTAGATCCTCTTGCTGATATTGATAAAAAAGTAAAGAAAACACTTGGTGGTATCATTGGTGGAGGATTCGATGTGATCTATTTAATTGCTCAAAAATTAGTAAAAAAGAGTAATGATGATGGATTTTTAGTTGGATCTCGTGGTTCGGTTGGTTCTAGTTTTGTTGCTACCATGATGGGAATTACTGAAGTAAATGCCTTATCTCCTCATTATCGTTGTAAAAATTGTAAATATTCAAGTTTTGAAAGTGATGATGGAACTCCTTACGGAAGTATTTATAAAAGTGGATTTGACTTACCAGATAAAGCGTGTCCAAAATGTGGAACATTAATGACGAAAGACGGTCAAGACATGCCATTTGCAACTTTCCTAGGATTTAATGCCGATAAAGTACCAGATATTGACCTTAACTTTTCCGATTTAAATCAAGCCGCTGCCCATGAATATACGAAAGTATTATTTGGGGTCGATAATGTATATCGTGCTGGTACGATTGGTACGGTCGCTGAAAAAACAGCATTTGGTTTTGTAAGAGGATATGCCGAGCAAAAAGGAATCATTTTAAATAATGCTGAAATTGAACGACTTGCCAAAGGTTGTACTGGAGTGAAAAGGACAACGGGTCAACACCCAGGAGGAATTGTTGTTATACCTGGATATATGGATGTCTTTGATTTTACTCCATTCCAATATCCAGCCGAAGATATTGATGCAGCCTGGCGAACAACTCACTTTGACTACCATGCGATTGATGAAGATGTTTTAAAACTAGATATTTTAGGTCATACGGATCCAACCCAACTAAGAATGATTCAGGATTTAACAGGAATTGATGTTACGACAGTTCCAATGGATGATAAAGAAACGATGGGAATTTTCCTATCTCCAGAACCACTTGGTGTTACGAAAGAACAAATTATGAATGAAACAGGAACCCTAGGTGTACCTGAATTCGGAACCCCATTTACCATTGGTATGTTAGTAGACACTAAACCAAAAACATTCGCTGAATTAATTAAAATATCTGGACTTTCTCATGGAACCGATGTATGGCTCGGAAATGCTCAAGAATTAATTCGTAATAATATTGTTCCATTTAGTGATGTTATTGGCTGTCGTGATGATATTATGGTTTACTTAATGTATAATGGTATGAAACCAATTAAAGCATTTAAAATTATGGAATTTGTTCGTAAAGGAAAAGCAAGCAAAGATCCAGAAGGATGGGCAAAATTTAAGAGCGAAATGAAAGAAGCTGGAATTGCAGAATGGTATATTAATTCTTGTGAAAAAATTAAGTACATGTTCCCAAAAGCCCATGCAGCTGCCTACGTTATGAGTGCTTTTCGTATTGCATACTTTAAAGTTCATATGCCAGGTATTTATTATGCAACCTATTTTTCAACAAGATTTGATGATTTCGAATTAGAAACAATGGTAAAAGGATATGATGCAATACGTGCTAGAATTAATGAAATTACAAACAAAGGATATAATGCAACAAATAAAGAATCCAGTGTTTTAGAAACTTTAAAATTAAGTCTTGAAGCAACAGCAAGAGGTTTTAAATTTGGAAATATTGATATTGAAAAAAGTGATGGTAAAAACTTTATACTAGATGATGATGGAGTAACTCTAATATGTCCATTTAGAACACTAGATGGTCTTGGAGATAGTGTCGCAGCTAAAATCATTGAAGAGAGAAATAATAAACCGTTCTATAGTATTGAAGACTTTAGTTTAAGGGGTCATGTAAATGGAACTACCGTTGATAAACTAAGAAGTTTAGGAGTATTTGGTTCTTTACCTGAAACAAGTCAATTAAGTTTATTCGATTTTTAAAAAACAGCTCAATTAATTTGAACTGTTTTTTCATTGTTTACAATACTTTTTGGATAAGCCTTCCTAACATCGGTTCGATATAAAATATAATCAATTGAAGTATTGTAATAATCAGCAAGTTGATGCAAAGTTTCAATTGGAATATTTATTTTTTCAAGTTCATACTTACTATAATTTGATTGATCAATATGAATTAATTTAGCAATATCTTTTTGATACAAATCTCTATCTTCTCTAAGTTCTTTTAATCGGTTCATTTCCATCCTCCTTTGACTTAAAAAAAGTATATCATTAACCAAAATATGAAAATATTAACTAGGTACATTTTACCTATATTTACCATATTTTACCATTTAATTACAGAAAAATACATGAAGTACTACTTCCGAAATATATTGATATATAGGCATATTTTACCTATAATATAGTTATATATATAATATTACAATATGCATTGCAAAAGAAGTTTTGACAAGTTTTGTCGAACTTAATGAAATACTAAAAAGAATATTATAAAATGGTTAGAGTAAAGGAAGAAGAAGAATGAAAAAAGTTGGTTTTATAATTACTTGTATGGTTAAGGAAATTATAATAAAAGTGATACTTTACCAAGTATGGGATATACATTAAATGCATCAAAGAGTGTATGTAGTAACGATACTACACCAACATGGGAAGATAATAAATTATATTTAGATAATTTAACTAAGAATGGAACGAGTTGTTATTTGTATTTTGATATTAAACCATTAGCAATGAATCGTATTATAGCAAATAAAGAAATAAGAACTAGGGATGATTTTAGTGTAACTATAACTGAGACAACTACTGGAGTTATATATAAATCACTTGATAGTACTCAATATGATAATGATGGACAAGTTATTACTTTGCCGGACAACCAACAGATAATTGGGTTAAATTTGGAGGATTTTACTGGCGAATTGTTAGGCTAAATGGAGATGGAAGTACAAGATTAATTTATAATGGAACAACAACTTCAACAACAGGAAGCGGAACTCAGATTGGCACAAGTATGTTTAATAATAATAGAAATCGAAGTGAATACGTAGGCTTAAAATACACAGAAGGAGAGCAACATGGTCAAAATACAAATAGCACAATACTTGATAATTTACAATCTTGGTATTTAAATAGTGGATTAAATGCAACCGCTTTTTCTCAGTATATTGAAACCAATATTGGATTTTGCAGTGATCGAAATGTAGCAAGCGGGGATAGTTGGAGTTCCACAGAAAATACACATTATTATGCATCATATAGAAGAATAAGAGATGGATCCCCAAGTTTAGGATGTAGTAATAATGATATAATAAAAGTACAAGTTGGACTTATAACAGCAGATGAAGTCATGTTTGCTGGAATTTCATATAGCGAAAAGACAACAAATAATTATCTTTATACAGGACAGGCTTATAGGACTATGTCTCCTCATTATTATTCTCATACTTATGCTAATGGTTCGAATGGTAATGCTTATATATTATATGTAGCCGGAAATGGTCAACTTCCTGGTAATGGAAGTGATGCAAGCATCATATCAGGTATGCGTCCGGTTGTAAACTTAAAGGCTGATACCTTATTTACAGGATCAGGAACCTCATCTGATCCATATACTGTAGTTTCATAAAAAACAAGAAATTTAAAATCTTGTTTTTTGTTTGACAATTTTTTTAAATAGAATCATTTATAATCATATTGGTGATAAGAATGATTATATATATTGATATATTAATAATAATAAATTTTCTGTTTGACTTTTTATTACTATTAACCATAAATATTGCTCTAAAAAGATACACCAAAATAATCCGTTTAGTTCTAGCTTCATTATTTGGAGAATTAACACTTCTAAGCTTGTTTATTCCTATTCCTAGTACTATTTTAACCATATTAAAAATAATAATGGGAATCATTATGGTTTTAATTGCTTTTGGCTATAAAAATATAAAATATACTTTTTATAATGTCATTTATTTATATATGACAAGTATTATTTTAGGAGGATTTACATACTATTTAAATATTGAATTTGAAAAAATAAATTATTTAATCCTTCTTTTAATCGCTCCTTTGATTCTTGCTATTTTTATTAAAAGTATCAAATCATTAAAAGAAATAAAAAACTATTATTATAAAGTATGTATTAAGTTTAATAATGATTATGAACTTCATCTAACTGGTTTTCTAGATACAGGTAATAAATTAATAGATCCTATAACAAATAAACCAATTATATTAATAAATAAAAAGAAAATAAAAGGATGTATTCAAATCAGAAGTCCAATGTATGTTCCTTATAATGCTTTAAATCATCATGGATTACTAGAATGCATTAAACCCAAATATATTTTAATTGAAAATAAAAAATTAACCAATTATTTAATTGGTTTAAGTGAAGAATCATTCAAATTAAATGGAATCGATTGTTTATTAAATTATAAAATATTGGAGGAGATATGATAAATAAAATATTATTATGGTTAAAAAAGAAATATAATGAATGCTTTTTCGTGGGATCGACCGATAAACTTCCACCACCACTAGAAGAAGGAGAAGAAAGAGATTGTATTATAAAAGCAGGAAAGGGGGATATTGAAGCTAAAAACAAGTTAATTGAACATAATTTACGATTAGTTGTATTTCTGGCTAAAAAATATGAAAATACCGGTTACGATGTTGAAGATTTAGTAAGTATTGGTTCAATTGGTTTAATAAAAGGAATTAATACTTATAAATTAGATAAAAACATTAAATTAGCCACTTATGCATCCCGTTGTATTTCTAATGAAATATTAATGTTTTTAAGAAAAAATAAGAAAAGGAAAGGGGAAATAAGTTTTGAAGATGCTCTAAACTATGATTCAGAAGGAAATGAATTACATTTAGAGGATATATTAGGTACCGATATTGACTATGTTCCCAATGAATATGAAAAAAACTTAAATAAAGAAATACTTTCAAGGGAGATTAAATCTTTAGATGAAAGAGAAAAAGAGATTATGACATTGCGATATGGACTCAATAATACCGAAGAATATACACAAAAAGAAGTCGCAGAAAAATTAGGAATATCTCAAAGTTACATTTCAAGAATTGAAAAAAAGGTAATCAAAAAATTAAAGCAAACTATGAAATTATAGCTTGCTTTTTATTATTGGTTCCTTTAAAATAGGAAATTGTGATTCATATGGAAGAAAAAATAAATAAAAAGATAATAGAAATAAAATCAACAATTAAAGAAATAACCAAACATTTTAATTATACAGAAGAAGAAATAAATTTACTTACGATCTCATATTTAAGTATAATCATGTTAGATGATGAAGTAGAAGATTTGTTAATGGAAGTATTAAGCAAAACTTATATATTATTTACAACAGATACTGTTTTAAATACGTATCAGCGTTTAAAACAAAGAGAAATCGCAGAACCATTATTTACAAGACTGAAAGAGTCAAGTTCGGCTTATTTTGGTTATGAAATAATAAAAGATAAAATAATTAGTGAAAATTTAATCATCATTTCTCTGAAAAAAGAAATGTATATGATTTTTGATAATTTAATTCATGAATTAAAACATGCAATGAATGAAGTATTCCCTGTATTTTGTGAAACTAAAAAACCCTATTTTTACAGTGGTTTAGCAGAAGGAACGAAACAAGAAATGATTTATGAAGCAATCGATGAAGCGTTTAATAGTTATTTAGTAAAACTATATTTAGACAATATTACTTTTTTAAAACAATTTAAAATAGAAGATTCTTCCATTCAAAAGATTTTACTAAATTATAAAGTCCCTCAAAATTATTCATTTGCTTATGAAAAAATAGTAAATATATGTTTACCAATATTCGAATCACAATTTTTATTTAACAAACTTTATTATAGTACTTTATATAAAGATTTTGATGAACTAGACAAAGCCTTTCACGAAGTATTGGGACATACCAAAGATAGCATTGATTTCTTTTTAGATCTTGATGAATATTTAAGAAACGAAAAAGAAATGATTGAAATAGAAGAATTAGATCATAGCTATTTAAGAAAAAGAATCAAAATAAAACCATATATCAAATAAAAAAACCTCTGCAATAGAGGTTTTTATTCTAATCCAGTATCAACTGGAGGAGTGTTATCATCACCATTATCATCTGGATCACCAGGATCTACGATATCTCCGATATTACTATCCATATCCGTTTGTGCAGTAATAGTAAGTCCAGTACTCATATTATTTTTAAAGATGCTATAAGCAGATTTAACAACAAAAGTATAATCAGTACCAGGTGTAGCTGTATAAGTAAAGTAATTATTTGTAGTATAACCCAAACTAATTAAATTACCATTCGTATCTTGTAAATAAACTTGATATCCAATTGTACCAATATTAGCATTATTATATTCAATTCTTGCCTGATAATATTTCTCAGCATAATTAGAATAATAATTACTAAAAGTTCCATTAAAGTATTCTTCTAAATAATCTGGATTAATCGCATCTGGAGTACCAATTGCATCCCAACTAATACGAATAGTTGATCCATCATAAGTTGATTTTCCATTAGTTGGATTTGCCAAGGTATCAAAACGACTTGATACTTCGGTAGGTTCATATCCAGCTTTAAATAATTCGGTTGATCTTAAATTACTAGGAGTATGTTCACTCGCAAGTTGTAAAGGGTAAGTACCAAGTTCAATTGTCGCTGATACAACTCCGCTTGGTTGTTTAAATCGAGATCCCGTCTTATAAATTCTTTTTGCAACTGCTGCCATAATTTGACGTCTAGGTCCATATCCAGTACCACTAGTTAAATAGCCATCTCTTAAATCATCATATCCAAACCAAAGTGCAATTGAATAATCTGGAGAGTAAGTAATATTCCAATGGTTTGGTGTAGTATAACTAGGAACACCTAACTTTTTAGCAGATTCACTATCAATCGTAGAAGTACCACCTTTCGCAGCAATATCTGTACCACTAATACTGAAGTTACCACCAACACCACTAACACCAGCATCTACCAAGATATCTGTAATCATATAAGCGGTTTCCTCACTCATAACTCGTTCTTGTTCAATTGGTCGAACATATTCTTCTTCTGATTCAATATAAACAATTTTTGTATAAGCATAAGGTTCAATATAGATACCACCACGTCCAAATGCTGCATAAGCGGCAGACATGCTAAGAGGATTAGAACCTCCTGATCCACCTAAACCAGCTGCTTCATATAATTCTTCGCCATAATCAATTCCTAAATTACTAGCAAATTCAGCAATTTGATCCATTCCTACTTCATCAGCAACTTGTTGCATTGCTTGAATAGCAGGAATATTTCTAGAATTAATTAATGCTCTACGCATAGTAATTTCTCCCCAATAATCACGACTTGAATTTACAATGGAAACACCATTTGAATAACTCCAACGTTCATCAAGGAAAAGGGAACCAGTAGACCCATTGAGATATTCGATATAAGGTCCGTAATCAAAGATAATTTTTGCCGTACTACCAATGTGATTTGAAATGCCACGATATTCTTTTCCGACCGCTCGGTTAGTACCCATTGCTGCATAATTTCTTCCTCCGGATAGGGCTAAAACCGCACCATTTTCTGTACTAGTAACTGCCATACCAAATTGAACTTTTTCAGTAGCAAAAGTATATAATTCTCCCGTTTCAAGTAAATAAAGAGTTTCTTGAATATTTGGATCAATTGTTGTATAAATTTCCATCGGAACTTTTCTTGGATCATCTCCCGTTTCTTTTTCTACTTGAATCATCAAATAATCAATAAATGCTTGATACATATTTGTATTTTCATCTTCGGAATGATCAGCAAGTAAACTTTCTACCGGAACGGCTTCCGCAAATTCTTTTTCTTCTTCGGTAATATAGCCATGTCTTACCATAAGACTTAGAACAGTACTACGTCGATTGGTTGCTCCTTCTGGATTAGTATAAGGATTATATAAAGAAGGGTTGTTAAACATTCCAACGAGTAAACTTGCCTCTGCCAAAGTTAAATCAGAAACTGATTTACCAAAGAAATATTGACTTCCTTGTTCTACACCATTAATAGATTCATAATTCGTAGAACCTCCACCAAGCCATTGACTATTTAAGTAAAATTCGATAATTTCTTCTTTCGTATAACTAGATTCAAGTTTAAATACAGCCATATAGATATCAGTAAATTTCCGAACAATTCCTTTTATTCCACTCGTTAAAGAACCATCCGTATAAGTATTTTTAATTACTTGCATGGATAGGGTAGAAGCACCACCAGCATCTTGTCCAGCCAGTTGTCCAAGACTAGCTCTTATAAATCTTGCTGCATCAAATCCATTGTGTTGAAAGAATCTTGAATCTTCGGTTGCAATTAAAGCATCTATTAATACCTGTGGTAAATCACTATAAGTAACAAGTTCTACATTTTCATTCCCAATTCGTGTAAGTTCCTCACCATTGATATCATATAAAACCGTAGGTTCTTTCGTATATAATTCCTGAGCAACGAAATCAGGTGAAGTAATGATTATATATAATGCAAAAGCCAGAACGCTTGATGCAACAATAATACCTAAACTAATCAAAATAATTAAAATAGTATTCTTCTTACTTCCTTTTTTCTTTTTTACTTTCTTTTCTTTCTTTTCTGATTTTACTTTCTTTTTAACTTTAATCTTTGGTATCTTCAAAATAACCAACTCCTTTATAAGCTTCTTCTATACCTTTTAAATAATCAATACCAATATTATAATTATAAGTTAGGGGATACCCAATTTCTTGTATCAATGAATAAGGAATACTTTTTCGATCATTATTTTGAATAAATTGAAGTAAATCACTTCCTTTAAACAAATAATAACCTCCATTTATACTAATAATTAAAAAGGCAATACCACCATGTCGTATAATATTTTCAATATGTTTTATTTGGTGAAGATGAATATTACTAAGAGGAAAACTTGTTTTTGAGGCACATTCTTTCGCATCAAATTCAACATATTTTCCTTTATAAATTCCATTATAATCAAGAGTAGAAGGTTCTTTAAAATAAGCTTTATGAATAACAGCTCCATTTTTATAATCCACATCAACAACCCCAATTGGAGTAGGTTTCTTATAAATAACCGCTTCATCATGCTCTAAATAATATTTACAAGCTTCATTAATTAAATTTTCAAGATCCATTCCACGATTCTTATAATTAATTTCTTTCTTATAACTTTTCTTTATGTTGTTTGGATACTTCATGCACTTCACCTTATTTAATTATACTATAAAAGTACGGAAATATCTACAATCGAGATCTACTTTACTACCTCTTTACAAAAAAAGGGAAGGCACTTCCTATTTTAAATTTCAACTATTTAATAAGCAAAAATGAATTTTTATATTCTAAAAATTTACATAATTTGACAAATCCGATAAATAGATTGACAAAAAGCATCGAAAAATATTATAATTAATACGTGTAAGGATGTGATAAAGTGTATAGCGATAAAATTTATTTAACACCACAAGAAATTTTAGATAAAGAATTTAAGATTGATGCAAGAGGCTATCGTCCTCAAGAAGTGGATAAATATTTAGATATGATCATTCGCGACTATACAGAGTTTATCAACATTATCAAAAGGAATGAAAGGGAAATTAAAGATTTGACAGAAGATAATGCAAAATTAAAGGCCGAAATTCGCTCTTTAAGAGAAGAGTTAGTGGCCAGTGAATCTTCAAACAACGGGAATGGAACGAGTAATGTTGATTTACTAAGAAGAATTAGCCAACTAGAAAAAGTAGTATTTGGAAAATACGAATAATAATATTCGGACAAATGCTGCATAAGTTAATTATGTAGAGGAAAGTCCATGCTCACACAGACCTGTGATGGCTGTAGGGTTCGTGCTTAGGGAAAAAATAACCTAAGGTAGCATATGCTAACGGCAGGAGAAATTTCTAAAAGTTTTACTCATGAAAAAGTATCCTTGAAAGTGCCATAGTAACGTACAAACTGGAAACGGTGGAAATGGAACGCGGTAACCCCACGAGTGAGAAATCCAAATTTGGTAGGAGAGCTCTTACAAAAGAATAAAATGGCGTAAGGG
>JAGHGS010000142.1 GCA_017888105.1 Bacilli bacterium | reverse complement strand
TTCTTCCGGAACCGTTTCAAATGAATTACTTTCACCAATAAAAGGAGTAGCTTCCTTATTTGGTTTAAAAGTACCAATTCCTGAAAAAGACGTAGAACAATGAGTATAATTACCGATTACTCCCGCACCAGCATCAAGTACAGCCATTCGCACTTTCTCTAAATAATCACATGGCACCATAACAACAATTTTAACTTTATTAACTTCAAATCTCACAATAAATCTACTCCTCCAAAAATAGTTGTATGATTAATATAAACAGTTACTGTAGCATCATGATTACGATATTTATTTTCAACTCCACCGAATATTGGTAATCCATTCACTTCCACTTTTACATCTTTAGGTAAACGAATATCAATACCACCAAACAAAGTAAAACAATCAATCACCAAATCACTATCTAACTTTACATCACGCATATCAAGCTCTACCCCTCCAAAAACCGAAGTAATCTTGAAATCACTTTCTATCTTGTTAATTACTTCATCTACACCAGAAAATATTGCCACATATTCCTTGGCATTAGGTTTTATTTTTTTACTTCTTACTTTTCTATTACCAAAAATAATAGATAAACCAATAACAATAATAATAAGTGGTACAAATATTTTCCAAATCGTACTCCACTCTATTACATCTTGACAAGCGAGTAGCATCAAAACACCTAAAACAAGGATTAAAAATGATGTTCCAATTCCTTCTCTTCTAACTAACGAAATAATAGAAGGTACAATGAGAAATAATGTCCACCAACCATCAAAGAAAATAGAAAAATCCCACCAATCCATATTCCTTCCTAAAAATAAAACACCAACAACAATAAACAAAATCCCCAAAAATAAATTTCTTTATTCATAAACTCCTCCTACTAAAATTATACAGAAGAACAAGCAAAAAAGCCACCCTAAAGTGACTACTTTTGTTTTCTCATCGTAACAACAGTCATTTCTTTTGTATCAATTGCATCAATTACTTCCCTAACTTCTTCTAATGTAATACTTTCATAAATTTCTTTTAAATCAGGAATTAATTTATGATAATAAACAAGATAATTTTGAATCATATTATTTACATTTTCTACATCTTCATAATTAAGAACTAATGTTGCAATCGAAGAATTAATTTTTCTTTTTAAATCTTCCTCACTAATTACTAAGTGTTCTAATGCATCAATTATTTTTCTTATAGCTTCATCTAATATCTTACTTTCTACAGTTACATCAATAATAATATAATCATCCAAAACAAAACGAGAAGTACTTAAAAAAGTAATAATATTATTTTGTAACAATTCTTCTTTCAAATCCGAAGAATCCCCAAAATTACTAGAAAGAATTATATTAAGAATAATATTTAATTTCACATTATCAAAATCTCTTAAACTTTTTTTCGGTATTTTAAGACCAATTTTCGCTTTTTCAACTTCTACATTCGAATCCATTTCTACTTCCTTTTTTACTACATACTTTGGTTCCTTAACAAGAAGTATTTTAGGTTCCTTATATTCTTTAAACTCTTTCTGATTTAAATTATCATTAACCATCTGTTCAATTTCATAAGGATTAACATTTCCCGTAACAATCAAAAACATATTTTTAGGATGATAAAAAGTATCATAAACAAGAAGAATATCATCAAGTTCAATATTTTTAATATCTTCCACTTCACCCGTAATCAAATACTTATATTTTTCTTTATGATACATAGCCTCATTAAAAGCAAAATAAAGTCGATTATATGGTTGATCTTTTCCCATATTAATTTCCGATGCAATAATTCCCTTTTCTTTTTTTATCATATCTTTTGTAAAATAAGGATTATACACATAATCAAGTAAAGCATTTAAATTTTCTTTTATTTTACTTGTTGCATAAACAAGATAACTAGTGTACCTAAAAGTCGTAAAAGCATTAATATCACTTCCAAGCGGATCAAATAAATCATTAGCCGTCGTATCTTTATCTACATTAAATTTAATATGTTCCATAAAATGAGCAATTCCCTGTGGAACTTTATATTTTTTTCCATCCAGACTAAACTCCGTATGAATCGACCCATAATGAACATTCAAAGATAAATAAAAACTTTTCGCATATTCTTGCTTCCAAACATAAATAGGAAGTCCACACTTAGCTACAGTATAATAAATAACCTCATCAATTCCTTTAATTTTAATTTGTTCCATGATTTTCCTCACCTTCTAAAACAAAAAAAATATTTGGTTTAATTTTATTTGATATAGCAACAATTTCTTCTTTTGTAATATCATCAATCATCTCAATTCTTTCTTCAATAAATGGTAAATGATCTAACTCATGAAAAATATAATTATTTAAAATTCCTGCTTGATTATCTAAAGATAAATTTAAAGAAAAAATAAAGCTTTCTTTCGCATATTGTAATTCTTCTTCACTAAATTTTCCCATTTTCATTTCTAAAAATGCTTGACGAATTAATTTTTGAGCTTTTTTAACATTTTCTTTATCAATCGATGTTTGAATAATAAGCAAATTATCATATTTAAGATATCTACTTTTAACACCATAACATAAAGAATTTTTTTCTCTTAAAAGTTGATATAATTTTGTATTTAACCCACCCCCACCAAGTAGATAATTATAAAAATGCAAAGTGGTTATTCTTTCTTTCTCATTTAAATTTTCCAAACTATAAATTTGTACTAAATTTGTTTCTAAAAAATGGGAACTTTCTTTAATATTTCGAACTCGACTTTTCGTTTTATTATCAACATATAAACTAGGCAATTCTTTTGTTTTAACAACGGGATTCTTAAAATATTTAAAAATAATATTTGCAACCAAATCCATATCCAAATCACCAATAACATAAATGTCACAACTAGACTCAATTAAATCCTGATAAGCATCTGCTAAATTTTTAGGACTAATATGTTCTAATTCTTCGATCGAACCTAATATACCATAACTAGATGGTGAATGAGAATCTAATTTATCCAATGCCTTTTTTAAACTAACTTGATTTATATTTTCTCCAACACTTAATATTTCATCAGATAAACGATTCTTTACAATATTAAAATTCCGAATATCAAATTCATTCGCTTTAATCGCCGGATTCAAAATCATTTCAAATGGTAACTCCAATACCTTATCTAAATAATCTTTATCCTTAACATATTTAGGATTCAAAAAATTAAGAACAAAAGAAGTCATCATCAAATTACCCGTTTTATTTGTAATTCCATAAAAAGATGCCTGATAATACTCTTCAAGCGTTCTAGCAACATCCTTTCTCGTATGATACTTACTAGAACAATCACTCATAATATCCGCTAAAAATGTTTTTAACATAACATCTTCTCTTCTAGCTTCATCCTTAAAAATAATTTCCATTTGACAAGTTTTAAACCTGTTAGTTTTAACCGTATACAAGTTAAATGAGGGATACTCAAACTTTCTATACTCCACTTACTTCACCTCTCTAGAAATTATTATAACACAAAACAATTTTTTTATTAATGAACATACAGAAAGTTTACAACAATACTACCTTTGAATTGCTACTACCCCATCATTTACACTAGAATTTTCTTGACCAATATAATTAACTCTCGATGTAATAGCAACAATTCCAAAAAAGATAACAAGATAAAGCAAAATTGCCCCTCCAAATTTTTTTAAACTTTTAATCATTTTACCTCAACTCCTTACACGAACATTATATCGCAAATACAATTGTTCGTACAAGTATTTTTTAAAAAATTATAAAATAAATACATTTGTTTGACATTCGTATGTTTTTATGTTAATATATTAATGGAGGTAACCAAAATGGAAACAAAGTTTAAAGAATTAACAGAAAAACAAAATAATGTCTTAGATTTTATTAAAAAATTTACAGCCACTCACGGATATCCACCATCAATAAGAGAAATCGGAAAAGGACTAAATTTATCCAGTCCTGCAACCGTTCATACTCATGTTAAAAATTTATGCAAAAGAGGATACTTAAAAGTAGACAATAACAAATTTAGAGCAATGGAAATATTAGTTGACAATGAATATGAAGAAAAAAATGAAGAACTAGTTAAAGTTCCTCTACTTGGAAAAATTACCGCTGGAAGTCCAATTGAAGCAATTGAAAGACCCAATGAATTCTTCAACTTACCAGCATCTTTAATTCCAGCCAAAGAAACAATATTTACATTAAATGTAAGTGGTGAATCTATGATTAATGCGGGTATTTTTGATGGTGATATTGTCATTGTTCAAAAACAAAGCACAGCCAGAAATGGAGATATTGTAGTAGCAATGACGAGCGAAAATGAAGTAACACTTAAAACTTTTTATAAAGAAAGTGATCATATTCGCTTACAACCAGAAAATGACACAATGGCACCTATTATTTTAGATAACGTTACAATCCTTGGAAAAGCAATTGGTTTATATCGCAAATTTTAGCAAAATATAAACAACCCCACAAAAAAACTGTCAAACTCAAATTGACAGTTTTTTTATTTTAATTAAGCACTTCTTCTTTTAAGATAAATTACTGCACCAGCAATTCCTACTACACTAACAAGTCCAATACCAACATATACTCCTACAGCATCAAACGTTTGAGGAACTTCAGGAACTTCTTCACTAGGTTTACTAGCAAGTAAATCGGTTTCACTAACTACATAATGTCCATTCTTAGCAAAACTAAATTCAACTTCTCCTTGAGCAGCATTTGGATTAGAAACTAATTGTAAACCATTTACTTCATCATAATAATATACAAATAATTTACCATCAAATTCTTCTCCAATATTAGTATTAAAATTAATACCGTTATCAAAAATATCTATTCCAGTAACATCAATAAATACTACTCCATCACCTTGATATTGTTTTAATGCTTCAATAGTTGTTTCTTCAGAAGGAACAATATTAAATTCATCAAAAGATTCTCCTAAATTTTCATCAACTAAAGTTTCTTTAGAAATTGCAAAACTAATACCTTCAACACTAATTGATATACCTTTAATATCATCATCATCTAAAACAGCAACAGTAATATTTTCCAAATCTTCAAAATTAGCTTCATTTACAATATAATATAAATTTTCATCTAATTCATATTTCTTACTATCTGCATAATTTAATTTATAATTTCCCTCTAATACTTCTTCTGCTCGATCAGGTGTTGAGAAATTACCAACATTCATTTCACTATTATTAACAAGTAAAATGTCTAAATCAGCAGTAGCACTAGCTTCAGTACCACTAGTTGGATCATTAGTACCGATTACTAAATCTCTTTCATTATTTTCAAAAGCATTTTCTTCAATTCGAATAGTACCAATACCAACTAAGTTAGTAGCATCTTTTACTTTTACTTTAATTGCACCAGCAGTTGAAGTAGCTTGATCTTTTTCTTCTACTACAACATTTTTAAATGTATTGTTTTTAATTGTAATACTTTTTACATCAATTGTTTTTGCACCATTACCTAAATTAAGATCAATACCAGCAGCACTTCTCTTAATTAAATCTTCTTCTGGATTTCCAGGATAACTACCATCACCTAATTTATCAGTATCACTAGCATCAAAAGTAGAACCAGTAACACTTAAACTAGTCATAGCTTCACTATAAATACCAGCTTTCGTATAATTTTCAAATGTAACATTTTCAATAACAACATCACCAGCACCTCTTAAATCAATTAAGATGTCTTTAGTTCCTTCTCCACTTATAGTTACATTTTTAATGGTTACACTTTTACCACCATCAATTACAAAACCACCAGTAATTGTAAACTTTCCTGCTCCATCAATGGTCATACCATCTTCAATAGTGATTTCCGATGCATCCATATCTTTTTCCATTGTTAAAGCAGAAACACTTGTACTAAATCCTACGGTGCAAAAAATAGAAAATAATACAAGGCCAATACTTTTCAATTTCCTTCCCATATTTCTCCTCCTATACATGGTAGCTACAGAAATTAAATAGCTACTATCACAAACAAAACAATTTTGATACCAGAAAATGCAAATTTCTAAACTTTACATCCTTTTTTACAATCATTTACTAAAAAGAAGATTACGTGTTATAATAATCATGGGGTGAAATAAAATGGTAAAGAAAAAATATAAATTAAAATGGAAAAACTTAATTGCTTTAATCATTTTTTTAATAGCCTTTGTATTTTTAATTAAATCAGGAATTGATTTAATTAATTATTTTATTGATACCAATAAAACAAACGATGAAATAAAAGAAATTGAAGATGTTGCCGAAGTAGAAGAAGTACCTGACAGTGAAAATACTGAAATTATTAAACAAGAAGAAGAAATACCAGAATCCAATCCTTATTGGGATTATATAAAAATGAATCTCATTAGTGTCAATTTTGGTGAATTATTAAAATTAAATGATGAAACAAAAGGATGGATAAAGGTAAACGGAACCAATATTAATTACCCATTTGTTCAAACAAACAATAATGATTATTATCTAACTCATTCTTATAATAAAAGCTATAACCAAGCTGGATGGGTATTTATGGACTATCGAAATGATACAGAAAACTTAGATAGAAATACCATTCTTTATGCTCATGGCATGAACAATAAAACCATGTTTGGCTCTCTAAGAAACATTCTTAGTAGTTCTTGGTACAATAATACCGATAATCATATTATTAAATTATCCACACCAACCGAAAATACTTTATGGCAAGTATTTAGTGTCTATCACATCGAAACAACCAATGATTATATTCAAACAGAATTTGCTACAGACGAAGAATACCAAACATTCTTAGATATGTTAAAGAGTAGAAGCGCTGTCGAATTTGACACAACTGTAAACGCAACAGATAAAATACTAACATTATCAACCTGTTACAATAAAACAGATAAAGTAGTAATGCACGCTAAACTAATTAAAAGAGAAGCTAGGTCATAGCTTCTTTCAGATTGTTGACAAATAGGTATGAATTTTACTTATTTGTCAACAGTCTGTGATAATAATAAGATTATCACCTCTTTAGACCATATGTATGTTGAAAAACCTTTTACAATTCTATGTTTACTTTAAGAATTGGTAAAACCGGTATTCCTTTATGGTTCAAAGAATTTAACTATCATGATAAAAATGCTTATCTTTTTCCTGTTTTCAAAGATGCCATTAAAACTTGTATGATTTAGTTAAATTAAATAATCCTTTTGCCAATATTGTTTTTCTCGCTCCTAAGCGATACTTATGATTTTAGGGCCAAAAGTTCTTTAATTGTTTTCAATATGGATAGAAAATAAAAACATAATATCTGGAAAAATATTAATAAACTAGATTATGTTTATAAATCTAAATTTTATCCTCACTCTCTTATTACTAGAAATTACAGCTTTGAAACTAATATTGTCATTTCTTCTTCCTATAATCATAAAGAGCCTTTATTTCTTTTAACCAATGGTGATGTCTTATACTGTTAAAAATTATATGAAAAGATTTAGTATTGAATTTGCTTTTAAAAATCAAAAAACAAATAGTCATTTTC
>JAGHGS010000141.1 GCA_017888105.1 Bacilli bacterium | reverse complement strand
CCACCCCACTAAAAATTGTAGTTTTAAAAAAACATAACCCCACCAAAAAGTGTAGTTATGTTTTTGTTTTACCCCAACATTCCGTGAAGTTTTCTTATTTTTCGGTACCCCACTAAAACGTGGAGACCTATTTCAAAATCACCCCACTAAAAAGTGTTGAGCCAAAAAATCTATCTTAATGATAGATTTTAGGTTTTCAATAGTTTTGTTAATTAAGCTCCAGCTCCAGCTACTTCTGCTTGAGCACCTGTTACATTAGTTAATTCTGCAGCAATTGTTTGTCCTTGGTCTTCATCTTGTTCTGCACCAGTATCAGGATATTCAACAACTAAATAATAATAAGTAGTTGTTCCAGCATTTGAACTTTTTAATGCTTCATTAGCAGCTGTTACAGGTACATTAACTTCTGAATCTGTATAAGCAGCTACATTTCCACCGTCAACTCTTGTACCACCAGTTATTGTAGCATTTGCAGCACAAGTATCAGCATATGAATAATGTAATTTCTCGCCTACTTGAGTTTGTTCAAGAGTACATCCAGTTGTTGGCTCAGTTACTTCAGTTGAAATTTCATATAATGTCCATTTTAATTGAGTTCTTGTATTGTTAGTGATTGTACCATTAACAGTATAAGTAACATCAAAGTCATTATTGGTATCATTATCTGTTGCAGTAACTTTTGCTCCAACTACTAAAAATCCTCCTGGATATTTAACTTCGTTGTTAATTGTAACTGCTTCCATTTTCAAGTTTACTGCACCAACTGTATCAGTTTGAACCTCAGTTGTTCCACCTTTACCAGAAGTACTATTTGTTGCAGTGAAGTATGCAAATGTTGCACCAACTACTGCTACTAATAGAGTAGCTACAGCGATAACTGTTAAAAGAATTGTGTTTTTCTTTTCCATAACTATTGTCTTACCTCCTTTACTGTAAAAATCATATCAAAAAAAGTGTATTATTTCAACACTTTTTTTGTATTTTTTGCGAAAAAGTTTATTTTATTTATTTTTTAGTGTCAATGATACTCTTTTTTTGTCTTTGTCTATGTCAAGTACATAACATTTTACAATCTCACCAACACTTAATTTTTCACTAGGATGTTTGATAAACTTATCTGTAATTTCTGATATATGAACGAGTGCATCATTTTTAAGGCCAATATCTATAAATGCTCCAAAATCAATTACATTTCTTACGGTACCTTCTAATTCCATTCCTATGCGTAGATCATCCATTGTTAAGATGTCACTTTTTAGAATTGGAGCAGATAATTCATCTCTTGGATCTCTAAGGGGTGATATTAATGATTTAATAATATCTTCTAAAGTATAGATGTCTGTATTTAATTCATTACTTAAATTATCTATGTTGATCTCTTTTAAAGACTCTTTTATTTTTTCACTACCAATATCATTTTCTGTTAAATTGAATCTTTTTAATACTTTTTTTGCTATATTGTAACTTTCAGGATGGATTGATGTTTTATCTAATACATTCTTTCCTTCTGGTATTCTTAAAAATCCGATTGCTTGTTCATATACTTTATCACTAAAAACTTTGGATAATTCACTTCTTGTTAAAATACTTCCTACTTTTTCTTTGTAATCTAATAATTTATCAATCATTTTTTTATTTAATCCAGATATATAAGAAAGTAGTTCTCTTGATGCTGTATTTACATTAACACCAACTTGATTTACAGCGGTTGATACGACAAATTCTAGTTCATTATCAAGGCTTTTTGGGGTTACATCATGTTGATACATACCAACGCCAATGCTTTTTGGATCAATTTTTACTAATTCACTTAATGGGTCAATTAATCTTCTGGCAATCGATACTGCACTACGTTCTTCTACATGTAAATCTGGGAATTCTTCCTGTGCTAATTTTGATGCTGAATAAACACTTGCTCCTGCTTCATTTACAATGATATATGATACTTTTCTTTCCGTTTCTTTTATTACCTTAGCAACGAAAGATTCACTTTCTCTTGATGCTGTGCCATTTCCAATTGCAATAATATCAATATTATATTTATTAATTAAATCTAGCAATTTCTTTTTTGCACCTTCAAAATCATTTTTCGGTTCGTGAGGATAAATTACATCAATATGTAATAATGAACCAGTTGGTGAGATTACGGCTAATTTACATCCTGTACGAAAAGCTGGATCAAACCCTAATACCGTTTTACTTTTTATTGGTGGCTGCATTAATAAATTATGCAAATTAATACCAAAATTTTTAATTGCTTGTACTTCCGCTTTTTCAGTTAAATCGGCACGTATCTCTCTTTCTACACTTGGAAGAATCAATCTTTTTAAAACATCTTTAATACTTGATTTTAATAATTTGGTTGTTTCGGTATTATTTTTATGAATTAATTTGTTTTCTAAGAAAGATTCTATTTTTTCATTATCTGCAATAATATCTACTTTTAAAATTCCTTCTTTTTCACCACGATTTAGTGCTAAGAGTTGATGAGGCTTTACCCATGATACTTTGATTTCATAATTATAATAGATCTCATAAGTTCCTGTCTCATCCATCGCATTTTTCTTTTTAATTGATTTTAAATTACCATTTTTATATAAATAATTTCTTATATATTTGCGGAAATTCGCATTATCTGAAATATTTTCTGCTACAATAAAACAGGCTTGTTCCAAAGCAAATTCTACCGTTGGTACTTTTTCGTTCAAATATTTTTTAGCAACTTCTAAAATTTCTTTGTTTTCTCTAAATATTTCTTTAGAAAGTGGTTCTAATCCTAGTTTTATTGCTTCTGTTGCTTTTGTTTTCTTTTTTTCTTTAAATGGACGATATAAATCTTCTACATCTACTAATTTTTCCGCGTTTAAAATACTAGTTTTTAACTCATCCGTTAAAAGTCCTTTTTCATCAATTAAACGAATTACATCTTCTTTTCTTTTTAATAAATTTACTTGATATGTATATACTTCATTAATTCGATTAATTTCGTTTTCATCCAATGCTCCGGTTGCTTCTTTTCGATACCTCGCAATAAATGGAATGGTTGCTCCTTCACTAAGTAAATTTAAGGTGTTTTTTACTTGATATTCTTTGATGTTTAATTCTAAACATATATTTTTTATTATTGTTTCATTCATTTTTCTACACTCCTGAACTTAAATATAGCATATTTTAATGGTGAAAACAATAAATTTTTTATCTCATTAGAGAAGCATTTGTTAATAAATTTGAAGTTTCTTTTAAATATTTTATTCTTTTATCTAATTTTAGTGGATGATGGGCTAGAGCATCACAATATTGGATTTGATAAAGGATGAAACAAAAATCATAGTTTTCTTTTATATTTTCTTTTGTTATGGGTTCGTCATGTTTTTCAATTAGTTCACATATTATGTCCGTATATTCGAAAGGATAATTTAATCTTATTAAAATTTGACGTGCTATTTTACTAGAATACTTTCCATGAGAGGGGTAATGTCTAATACCATTTTCTTCTTTAAAGCATATTGGTTTTCCAATATCATGAAATAAAAGTGCTAGCCTTATTGTTAAGTCTTTGGGTGATTGAAAGAGGGATAAAAGTGTATGATTAAATACATCTAAATGATGATGAGGATGTTTGTGATTAAAATTTATTATTAATTTTAATTCAGGAATTTGTTGTAATAATTTATCTAAGTTTTGGTATATACTATATATAACATTTTCGCTTAATAAAATCGATTCTAAATTCATATTATTCCTTCTTTCATTGGTAATTTAGTTTCTTTAGTAATCTTTTTCTACTTCCTATGTTTCTCACTCGGTAAAGACAAATAAACACTTCTAATTTCATGATATTATTATCGATGAATACTTCAAAAAAAGCAAGAAAAACCTTGTGATATCAGGATAAACGCATGAGTTTTTAAAACTTATGTGTTTTTAAGTTGATTTATTAATTCTGGTTTTAATAATTTAAATATATTTTCTATTTCATTTTCAAAAT
>JAGHGS010000140.1 GCA_017888105.1 Bacilli bacterium | reverse complement strand
GATTGACTTTTGTTGATGAAAACGAGTATTATATTAATAGGTGATAAATATGACTAAATGTTGTTGTTGCTGTTTTATTTTAACTTTCAGGAAAATTTCGTCATATAAACTTTTATAAAGGTACCAATTTATAATTGTTTACTTATGATAATTATAGGAGGTACTTTTTATGTTTAAAAAGCAAGTAAATAGTATTCGATGTCGTATTTCTTATATATATTTAGAAAGGAAAGAGGAATATGATAGAGAAGTTAATTGGGAATACACCCATGGTAAAAATAAAATATCGTTATCAAAATAATGAAAATTATGTATATGCTAAGTTGGAATATTATAATTATACGGGAAGTATTAAGGATCGTATTGCTTATTATATTTTAAAGAAAGCTAAAGAACAAGGTGTTTTAAAAGATGGAGAACCAATTGTAGAAGCAACTAGTGGTAATACGGGAATTTCATTTGCTGCAATTGGGGCTTATTTGGGTCATCCAGTACATATTTTTATGCCGGATTGGGCGAGTGTGGAACGTATTAAAATAATGGAACTTTATGGGGCTAAAGTTTATTTGGTTAGTAAAGAAGATGGAGGATTTAAAGAGGCGATTCGAAGAAGTGAAGAATTTGCTTCTAGAATTCATGGCTTTTTACCAAAACAATTTGAAAATCAATTAAATATCGAGGCACATTATTTAACAACGGCAAAAGAGATTATCAATCGATTGCCAGAGGTTGATACTTTTGTTAGTGGAATTGGTACAGGAGGAACTTTAATAGGAATGGCTAAGCGTCTTAAAGAATATGATAAAAATATTCGTATTGTTGCTTTAGAGCCAGATAAAATGCCTCTTTTGAGTGGTGGAAAAATTATTGGTAATCATAAAATTGAAGGGATTGGAGATGATTTTATTCCAGAATTAGTTGATTCTAGTTTTATTGATCAAGTTATACTCATTCAGGATGAAGATGCCATAAATATGAGTCGATTACTTGCTAAAAAACTTGGATTAGGAGTGGGAATTTCTTCTGGGGCTAATTTTTTGGCTAGTGTTCTTTCTGGTGGAAAATGTGTTGCTACGGTGTTTGCGGATGATTTTAAAAAATATTTAACAACTGATTTAACAAAAGAAATTGATTCAAATTCGGAATTTTTATCTAATCAAATCGAATTATTAGGAATTGAAGTTTTAGAGAAGAACAGATAGAAATATCTGTTTTTTCTTGTAATTATTTTATATACATGTTTATAAATATTTGATATACTAAACATAGTAGTGGAGGATTTTATGTTTCGGAGAAAAGAAATGCTGCTTAGAAATGCAATTATTATTGGAGTTAGTGCGGTTATATTAGAAATTTTTTTATTAATTTTAATTTTTCCATGGTGGTGTTAATGAAAACGGTTGATTTAAAAAGTTTTATAGTTGTTTTACTTGCTATTTTAATAGTTGTTCCAATTATTTATCTTGCTTTTATTCGGCCAAATATTTATGCTTGTCCAAATGCTTCTTCTTTATGTGCTTCATCTTATGATTGTGTTTGCGAAAGTAATATTTGCAAATGTAGATATCAGGATGAAGAGGGAGAAGTAAAAAATATTACTTGTAATAGGAATTAATTAAGTATTTATTGGTAAAAAATATTGAAAAGTTTTATCTTATGTGATATATTTGTTTTATTCTTGGGTGAGGCGAATATGGAAGTTTTAGAGGAAGAAAGAAAAAAACTTGCAGTGATTCAACAACAATATCGAGATTTAATTTGTTACTATAATGAAAAAATAAAAAGTATTACAATCGATTATAAGAATGATCCTTATATTCAAGCTAAATTATTAGGACAATATACTAGCAAATTACAACTTTTAGAAAAAACGATCAATACCCTTTTTTTGGACGTATTGATTTTTTGCATGATGAAGATAAAAAAGATACTGTTTGTTATATCGGTAAAGTAGGTGTATTAGATTATAATGGGAATCCGATTACTGTTGATTGGAGAGCACCTATATCATCTTTATATTATGATTCTAATCTTGGTAGAGCAGAATATGTGGCACCTGAAGGAATTATTAAAGGATATTTGAATTTAAAAAGACAGTTTGATCTTGAAATGGGAAAGTTAAAGTCATTTCAAGATGTGAATACAATTTCAAATGATGAGTTATTAAAGCCTTATTTAAGTGCAAATGCAGATCATCGACTTAAAAATATTGTATCTACGATTCAAAGTGAACAAAATGCTATTATTCGAAAGAGTATTTATACTAATAATATTATTCAGGGGATTGCTGGTAGTGGAAAAACAACGGTTGCATTACATCGAACTTCTTATTTAATTTATAATGAACAAAAGAACTTTAAAGAAAACCAATTTATTGTGATTGGACCAAATGCTTATTTTATGAATTATATTTCTTTGGTATTACCGGATTTGGATGTTCATTCCGTTAAAGAAACAACTTTTTTAAGTATCGTGAATGATTATTTGGGAGAAAAAATTAAAATTGTTGATCAAAATGCTCGATTAGAAAATATTTTAAATACAAATGATTTTGATGAGGCTATTTCTTATAAATCTTCTTTGGAGTATAAAAGGGTGTTAGATTCTTTTCTTTTTCAGTTGGAAGAAAATTTGATTCATGGACCAATTGTAATGGAAAATATTGTATTATTTAAAGAGGATGATATGATGCGCTATTTTTCTAAGAAGTCTTTGGGAATTTTGGAAAGATTGAAAG
>JAGHGS010000187.1 GCA_017888105.1 Bacilli bacterium | reverse complement strand
TTTCGACCATATGTTTAGTAAATCAAATTATACTGTCTTCATGTTTACCTTAAAAATTGGTACTTTTGGTGTGCCTATTTGGTTTAAATGTTTTAAAGATATTTCTAATAATGATGCTTTTAAATTAAATACGATTAAAGAAGGCATTGAAGATGTTTCTAAGCTTTTTAAAAATGCCGATTTTAAACTAGTATTCCTTGCTGACAGATGGTTTGGCTCTTCTAAAATATTAGATATTATTGATAAACTTGGTCATATCTATGCCATTCGTATAAAAGGTAATATTATTGTTTATTTAAATGGTAAAAAAATAAAAGCAAAAAAACTTAAACATCGTAAATATCATTCTGTCATTCACGAAGATGTTTATATCACGGATGACAGATATAAAACTACCATTGTTTATTCTCCTACCGAGAATACCAAAGATCCTTGGATTATCGTTACTAATGGTGATCCTTCTAAAGCATTAAAAAGTTATTCTTATCGCTTTGGCTCTATTGAATGTATGTTTAAAGCCCAAAAATCCAATGGCTTTAATTTAGAAAAAGTTTCTAATGCTAGTTTAGAATCTTTTACTACGATGTATACCATGGTTTGTACTTGTATTTTATATTTAACTATTTTAGGAGCCGATTATTCCAAAAATACACGATGTTACAAAAATATTCATTTAGAAACACATAAAACTTATAATATAGATGGTAAGAAAATAAAGAAAAGAGTGATGTCTTTATTTAATACTGGTTTAACTCTATTTAAACTTGCTTTTAATTCATCTATATACATTAGAATTCCTCTTTCTTTTCAACTTTATGATATATGAGTTCGGAAACTGAACTCTATCAATTGAAAAAAATGAGAAAATTTTTTTGCGTGTAGTAATTTTCTCATTTTTCATTTGTATTGCATAATTTACTAAATAAAGTTGTAAATAAGTATATTTTTTCTAGACTATGGGACGCACTTTTTCTTTCATAAACCCGCATAAACACTAAGTTTATTCAAAACTGTCCATAGATCAG
>JAGHGS010000015.1 GCA_017888105.1 Bacilli bacterium | reverse complement strand
AGCATCTTGGGCAGTATAACTTCTTACATGTCCTACATGTAAACCAGATCCAGATGGATAAGGAAACTCTACTAAAATATAGTATGGTGTTTTATCACTACCATCAATTGCTTTGAAAGACCCATGTTCCTCCCAATAATTTTGCCATTTTTTTTCTATCTCATTAAAATTCATTTTCTTTCCTCCTTATGTTTTAAATGTCTACCATATATTTCATATAAGGCATATATTAGCCCAAATAAAAGGGCAAAAGCTATAATCATTTGCCACATGATAGCAAATGGCATAAGCATGATTACACTTGATACGATTGAGATAATAAAAGCATTAATTAGTGATATGATTATAATCATTTTATCCCTATCTAAATCTTTTTGTTTTAATTTAAATTTAGCACTTAAATAATCAATTTCACTAATATTTTTAATTTTCTTCTTTTTACCTTTTTTCGTTACTCCCTTATTTTTAATTAAAGTTAATTTTCTTTTATTAATCAGGAAATAATCTACTAAAAAGACGACTATAAATAAAACAATAAAAATATAAACAGATAATAAATACTCATTCATAAAATACCTCCTTAAATATAAAAAGATGGTACCAACAAGGGCGAGTATTACCCGCGGTACCACCTTTATTTTTATCTTTTTTGTCTATAAGGAAACAACTCCACATACTCCAAAAAGCAAGTTCATAATTTATCTTTATTCGTTTTCATCTACCACGAACTTTCTTAAAAAGACGCCTTATTACTACTCTTTTTTTCCACGTATTTACCCTATTTTACTAAATTTCAGAAACATATTCAAGTAGTTTTATAAACATTCTAACAAAAACATCCTTTAATCCTTTTCTTTTTAGTTTTCGAATTTCAATTCTCTTTTTATTAATTTCCATATTGCTAAACATGATTGCAGCGATCATTTCTTTTAAGTTTGTCTTAATTTTAGCATCATTAATAATTGAATTGATATCTTCATTAATTAATCTTACCGCATCAATTTCAATGTCACGCCCTTTGCAATTAATCGTTAATTGACTGGTTGTTGGAACATTTTTAGCAACAACAATAAAATCTGTTTCATCGGCATAAGATTCAATGGGAATTTCTGTATCATTGATATAAGCGATAACATCTTCAGCTTCTCTTGTATTTCGAAATCTTATTTTATAGTTTCTTGTTTTGGGTATAATCCCTGTTTTTCCTTCTATTGGTCTTATAATTAAGGTATAGTTATTGGCGAGATAATTATAATCAATTGCTGTAATAATATAATATCCTTCTTCATTTAATCTTGATAATCCATCATCTTCATATAATTTATAGATATTGCTTCGGCCTGGGAAAACATGGATTTCTAATCCTTCTGGTGGATTCGTGTCATTTAAGTTTTCACCAAGAATTGCTAGAGGAATAATTGAACCACTCTTAGCAAACACGGGATAATCTTCATCTTTATAGAAAGCGACATATCTTCTATTTCCTGGAAATTTTTTACCAGTTTTAAAATCATACCAAGTTCCCTTTGGTAAAAAGATTTGTTCTACACAACGATTCATAATATTATCTTGTTTCTTTGTGATGGCTTTTACTAAAAGTTCACTTCCAAAATAATATTCATTTTTATAGGCTGGTTCATCATATACTTCTGGGTAGCTGTAATAAAGTGGCTGAATAAGTGGTAATCCTGTTTTATGATATTTATAATTTTCGGTATATAAGTAAGGAATTAATCTTTGTCTTAAAAGGCAATAATCTTTTGCGATTGTATAAGTTTTAATATCCCAATTCCAAGGTTCTCTTTTATAGTAATGTCCTCTTTCACAGGCAAGACGAAATATTGGACTAAACGTTCCAAACTCTATATATCTTATATATAATTCACTATCTTCCATGCCGCCTTTAAATCCACCAATATCATGACTCCACCATGATGCACCTATATTAGATGCACTGGAATTAAAACTTGGTAAATAATTTAGCGTATCAAAGCCAACATTTGTTTTTCCAGAATAATGTACTCCATAAAGATGGCTTGCTATTAGATTGTTTCTTGAAAAAAGAAAAGGTCTAGAATGATTATCTTTATAATAATTCATAAAATGATAGTGATTTAAGGCTCTTAGAGTAGAAAAATCATAATTATAATCAATCCAATAGAAATCTACTCCTAAACTATCTAATGGCTTTATTAAATGGTTAAAATAAATACTTAAAAATGTTTTATCAAACACATTAAATGGAATTCTTCTTGTATTAATTAGTCCTAGTTCGGTTGCTATAATACGAAATCCTTCTTCATGTTCTCCAATTCCTTCTACGGGATCGATATTAATTCCTACTCTTACGCCTCGCTCATGCATGTAGGTTGTAAAAGCATAAGGATCTGGAAATAGTTCTGGATTAAAAGTAAATCCTGTTTTAAATTTGTTTAAATCTCTTTTATCTTTTAAGTGCCAAAATTCATTTAATAATAATACAGATATTGGTATACTATGTAAATTAAAGGCTTTGATTAATTTCTTAGTATCTTCAAAAGAATAGATCATATCTCTATTCCACCATATACCTAGGGCATATCTTGGTATTAGAGGTGGATAACCCGTTAAAGTAAAATAATCTTTTAAACATAAGCCAAAGTCTCTTCTATAGATAAATAAATAAGTATCAATTCTTTTTTCGGTAGGTTTTACTAAAAAACCATCTTCCATGAATACCATGCTTTTGGAATCATCAAATGATGCAAAACCATCGGTGGAATACAAACCTTTTTTTAACGCACTTTTCATGTTTTTATCAAGGGAAACTTTTGTAGCACCAAAATTACGAGCTTCAGGATGATTAAAGTACCATATTTTATCACTATTCATAAGTCCTACTTTTAAGTTTTGATCCGGAGCATATTTTGGGCCAATAAAGGGACGTTCTTTTACGTATTGCAAAACAAAATATTTCGTTTGAATAACTAGAGTTTTATCATTTTCTTCTACTTGAAAATCAGGTACACTAAAATTACGGAATCGTTCAAATTCAGTTGGATGATCAAAAAACTTGCCATTCGCATCATATTCAAAACGAATTAATCTCTCACTTAATATTGTGATTCGATACTTATTTCCCTTGAATATGGCCTTATCTTGCGAAAGAGCATTTGTGTAATCAACTTTAAAATGTGCATCTAACTTTGCCACACTACCTACTCCTTTTACCCTATAATTAATCATACCATAAAATAAAAAGATTTACAATTATTTGTATGGAAAAAACTTATATTCACTTTCTTCCCTATCTATATGAAATCAACTTCATTTTTAAAACCCATCGAATTCGATGGAATTAAAATCTTAAATATTTTCATGTACTTAGTTGTTCTCATCCAGTTTTGAATAATATAATCTGTTCATGCTTTAATATAAGGTCAAGTTACTTTTTAGATTTATAGTATTTATCGTATTAATAATATTATAAAGATTGGTATTTTTTGGACGAAATGTAAAATAATTTCATTTACTTGTCATATAAATTTTAGGACATAAATTTATGTATATAATTTTTAATTCATTTTGTTATATATCTAAACTATCTTCTCTTAACAAAAACTCTTTAATTCCTATAATTAAAACACCTTCTTCATTATGCCAGGGAACAATGTCATCTTTAACAATAATTATTTTTTTAAAAAAATCTTTAACATTTAAAAGTGGTCTTAACTCTTGTGTTCTTTTTTCTTCATCGTCTATGTTAAGTGCTGATTGAACATAATATCTCTTACTTCCTTGATTACAAACAAAGTCTATTTCTAATTGCTTTTTAACTGTTGTCCCATTTTCATCTTTAGAAAATTGTTCTACAACACCTACATCAACATTATAACCACGCAACAATAATTCATTATATATAATATTTTCCATTAGATGATTTTGCTCTATTTGTCTAAAATTTAATCTAGCATTGCGAAGCCCTACATCAACAAAATAGTACTTTGATGGTGTAGAAATATATTTTCTTCCTTTTATGTCATATCTTTCAGCTTTTGTTATCATAAAGGAATCTAATAAATATCCAATATAAACTGATATTGTTTTATGGGATACTTCTTTTATTCCTTGGCTAACAAATGTATCAGCTATTTTTTTAGGATTTGTAAGTGAACCTACTGATGAAGATAATATATCAATTGTTTTATCTAAAATATCATCTTTATATATTTTATTTCTTTCTAAAATATCTTTTAGATATGTATTATCAAATAAATCTTTTAAATATTGACTTTTATCCTCATCCGTATCTAATGCCAAAAGATAAGGCATTCCACCATAAGTAACATATTGATTCCATTTTTGATCGTCAGTTCCTGAATATGCCGAAGAAAATTCTTTAAATGATAAAGGATAAATTCTTATTTCATCTCCCCTACCACGAAACTCCGTCTTAATATCATTAGACAAAAATTTTGAATTTGAGCCAGTTACATAAACATCTAAATTCCCTTTACCTAAAAAACTATTTAGTACTCTTTCAAAATCATCAACCTCTTGAATCTCATCTATTAAAACATAATACATTTTATTGTCTTTTCTTTTATCCATAACATATTCAAATAGCATGTTAGGGTCATGATATTTTTTATTTTCTATATAGTCCATATCTAAATTAATAATGTGATCTTCCGGAACACCAGTTTCAAGTAAATATTTTTTGAAAATTGGATTTAATAGATATGATTTGCCACATCTTCGAATACCTGTTATTATTTTTATTCTACCATTCTCTCGTCTTTTTATTAATTTATTCAAATAATAATCTCTTTTTATTTCTTTCATATTATCATTTTCCTTTTTTAGTGTATTTACACCTTTTTTGGTAATTTTATTATAATATTATTTTTTCTTTTCGTCAATATTATTTTTGAATATTTAGTGTATTTACACTTTTTTTGGTAATTCTATTAAAATTAGTTATTGAATATATAAGTTGAATTTTTGCCTATGATTTATACTTCTTAATTTATTTTATTCATCGTAACAAAAACTCCATATATTCATTTACTTTTCTTTCGATATTCATTATTTTAGCGTACTTAGCTAGTTTGCTTAAATTTTTATTTTTGCTTTTGATATGGTTTTTTAATGCTTTTTTAAAAATCTCAGCATCTACTTTGTTTTTATATTTGATAATATCGCAAATCGTTCTTTCAACATCATATACTTTAATACTCATTCCAAAAGGAGAAGTCATTTCTATTACTCCTAAGTCTAATAAATTCCTTTTTACATAATTAATTACTACTCTTTTTTCTTTTTGAAGTTTACCACTATAACCTGCTGGTAGAGAAATATGAAATATAAGGGAGTACGGTCAGAGAGATTATGTAAGTAAAGAGCTGTTGTCATGGAAAAAATAGCATTATTACTTTTTGAGGAAATTTTATAGTATTCATCTTCAATGTAAGTAGGTAATCCATAATATCCTCTAGAGATGCGCACAATTTTCCCTTTTTTTACCATGTCCGATAAGAATTTCTTATCAATTTTATTACTCACAACTTCTCTAGTTGTTACATATCCATTATTTTTTTCCATCAATTTAAGAATTTTATCACTATTGCTCATAATTATCATTCTCTTTCTAACTTATATTTTATCATATTTAAGTTTAAAAGTGAATATGTTTTATTTTCTTTTACGATTAAATCGTAAATATTTTAATTGTATTTGTAAAATAGTTATTAAAAGCCTCTAATAATATTTTATCATATCATATAGAAAAAGTTATAGTTTTTTGCCTATAACCAGGATAAACGCATGAAATTTTGAAAATGCGTTTTTTTCGTGTATAATAAATACAAAGAATAAAGT
>JAGHGS010000139.1 GCA_017888105.1 Bacilli bacterium | reverse complement strand
TAATAAAACAGTAGATGATTTTAAAATTCGTCTACAAGAAATATTAAAAGAAATAGAAAGGACAAACGAATGAATAAATTTACAAAAGAAATTGTCGATGATTACGCTGAAAAATTATTAATTGGTTTAACCGATGAAGAAAATAAAATGGTTTTAGATGAATTTGAAGCAATTGATAAAAGCATTGACATCATTAATAAAATACCAAATATCGAAAAAGTAGAACCAATGACTCATGCCTTAGACGATTTTGTATTTGAGTTAAGAAGTGATATAGCAGAAGAATCAATTCCAATTGAAGATGCTCTAAGAAATGCTGGAAAAACAGATGGTAGAGAAATTGAAGTACCAAAGGTGGTGGATTAGCGTGTTAGATAAAAGTATTACCGAACTTCATGAGTTATTAAAAGAAAAAAAAGTAACTAGTACAGAATTAGTACAAGAATCCTTAAAAAAATCTCATGAAATAAATAATAAATACAATGCTTTTGTCACAATTTGTGATGATGCAACCGAAAAAGAAGTTACCGATAGTTTTGTCTCTGGAATTCCGTTTGGAGTAAAAGATAATTATTCAACCAAAGATGTTTTATCAACGGGTTCTTCTAATACTTTAAAAAATTATGTTCCATTTTATACAGCAACGGTAGTTCAAAAGTTATTCAATGCTGGAGCGATTATGACCAATAAAACAGCTTTAGATGAATTTGGAATGGGTGGGACCGGAACAACTTGCCATACCGGTCCAGTATTAAATCCGTGGGATAAAACTAGAATGTGTGCCGGTTCTTCTGCCGGTTCTGCCTGTGCGGTAGCAAGTGGAGTTTATCCGTTTGCTTTAGGTAGCGATACCGGAGATTCCATTCGTAAACCAGCCGCTTTCTGCGGAATAGTGGGATATAAGCCAACGTATGGAATGTTATCAAGATATGGCTTATTTCCTTTTGCCAGTAGCTTAGATCATTGTGGTGTTTTAACCAGAAGTGTTTTAGATGCAGCCATTGTTACCGATATCATGAAGGGAATCGATAAACACGATATGACTAGTTGGGATTCAAGTAACATACATTTACAAGCAGCCCTAACTGGTAATATTACAGGTAAAAAATTATTTTATATTAAAGAAATCTGTGATATCAACCGTTATCCAAATGCGAACAATGAATTAAAAGAACATCTAAAAAACTTCTTTAAAACCTTAGAATTATTAAAAGAAAAAGGAGCCATAATTGAAGAAGTTAGTATAGATGAAAAATTACTAAATGCCATTGCTAGTGTTTATGTCGTTATTTCTTGCGCCGAAGCAACCAGTAATATGTCAAATTTAACCGGAATTATTTTCGGCCCTCGAAGTGATGCCAAAAACGTTTATGAAATGATGAAGGAACATCGAACTCTTGGTTTTTCTCCTTTAATTAAAAGAAGATTTGTCATTGGTTCGTATGTTTTACAAAAAGAAAATCAAGAACGTTATTTCAAAAACGCCCAAAGGGTAAGAAGATTAATTGTAGATAAAATGAAAGAATTATTTCAAGAGTATGATGCTCTCATTTTACCAGTATCAAGTGGTCCAGCTAAAAAATTAGATGAAGATAAAGATGTAATAGATGCCTCAACAAATGTCTTAGAAGAACACTTACAAATAGGTAATTTTGGCGGTTTCCCATCAATTACGATTCCAAATGGTTTTATAGATGATTTACCAGTCGGAATTAATATAACTGGAAATTGTTATGATGATGAAAACATATTAAATATTGCCTATACGTTAGAAAGTATGATGCCATACAAAGGACAAATTGCAAAGGAGAGAAAACTATGAAAAAACAAATCGCAACCATTGGCTTAGAAATGCATTGTGAATTTAAAAGTAATTCCAAAGTCTTTTCATCAGCTAAGAACACTTATAGTGAAACACCAAATTCTAGTATTGCTCCTCTTGATATGGCATTTCCTGGAACACTTCCCGTAGTTAATAAAAAATGTGTGGAAGATGCCCTAAAAGTGAGCATTGCCTTAAATTGTACACAACCAAAATATATGTTCTTTGATCGCAAAAACTATTATTATCCTGATTTGCCAAAGGGTTATCAAATTACTCAAATGACAAATCCAGTTGGAATAAATGGTAAAATTGATATAGAAGTAAATGGTAAACTTATTCCTGTTTATATCCATGATGTTCATTTAGAAGAAGATTCAGCTAGTTTAGATCACTTCTTTGATACTTCGAATATTGATTACAATCGTTCCGGTGTTCCTTTATTTGAACTTGTAACAGAACCATGCTTTCATTCTGCCGAAGAAGCTGGAGCATTCATAGAGCATATGATAAGAGTATATCGCTACTTAGGAGTATCGGATGCCGATACCAAAAAAGGACAAATTCGTTGTGATGTAAACGTATCTATCGCTGATGAAGACTCCGAAGAGCTAGGAACCAAAGTTGAAATGAAAAATGTCAATTCCATTGGAGGAGTAATTGGTGCAATTAATTATGAAATCGAAAGACAAACCAAATTAAAAGAAGAGGGAAGATATAGCGAAGTTGAGCAAGAAACAAGAAGATGGGATGAAGAGACTGCCTCAACAATTCGTATGCGTAGCAAAGTAGATGCGATTGATTACAAATATTTTGTGGAGCCAAATATTCCAAAATATAAAATTAGTGAAGAATGGATAGAAGAAATTAAAACAAATATTCCTAGACTTCATTTAGAGCGAAAACAAGATTATGTAAATAATTATGGCTTATCTAGTTATGATGCAGAGATATTAGTAAAAGAAAAAGCAATCGCTGATTATTTTGAAGAATGCTTATCGCTTCATATCGATGCAAAATCTGCAGCCAACTGGATTATTACCCAAATATTAGGATATATAAACAAAAATAATAGTAACATAAATGAACTGTACTTAACTCCAAAAAGACTAAAAGATCTAATAGCAGAACTAGATAAAGGAACAATTAGTTCAAAACAAGCAAGAGAAATATTTATAAAAGTAATTGAAGAGAAAAAAGAGGTTAGAGATTTTATTAGCAAAGATAATGCTCAGCTAAGTGATAAAGAGGAATTAACCAAAATTATTGATGAAATTTTAGCTAATAATCAAAGCCAAATAGAAGAATATAAAAACGGTAGAACCAATATTTTTGATTATTTTGTAGGGCTTGTAATGAAACAAACAAGAGGAAAAGCAAATCCAGTCTTAACGAAAGAAATATTAACGGAGAAGCTAAAATGATTAAAATAGACAATTGCTATTTCCTTGACTTTACCGAAGAATTACTACCAGTTGTTGTTTCTATGCACTATCTTGCTCCAACACATGAAATAGCAAAAGAACTATTAAATATTTACCAAACATATTTAAAAGAAGAAAAGAATATAGAATTTGCTAGTCCATGTATAGTAGCAATTGATGCAAATAGTATTCTAGCTAAATATTTAGAGAAACTAAGTTACGAATCTAAGTTAGATTTAAGTGGAAATCCTCTAGATTATCGCAAAGATAACTATATTCTTATAAATTGGCCAATAATTGAGAAAACAATGGTAAGGTGAAATTTTACATTTCATCTTTTTTTGTGTATAATATAAGCAGGAAGTGAAATTATGTCAAAAAAGAGGATAATTTTAATGATTATTACAAGCATTTTATTTGTTTTAGCATTAATAGGTGTCTATTTCTTCACTCAAAATAATGAAGAATTAAACGTAACTGGCAAAGTAATCATCAACGGTGAAGACCATGTAATTATTGAAAGTAATAATGAAGACTATTTAGTAAATGAGGTAGCCAATAACTATAATGTAGGAGATGAAGTAACATTCACTTACAAAAAAGGAAGCTTAAAAGATAACACCTCACCGAAAGAAATAACTGCCATCAAAGAAGAATTAATAAAAGAAAATGAGTATCCTGTTCAAGATGAACATAAAAAAGAAGAAGACCAACCAAATAATAATCAAAATGAAACAACCCAAAATTCTTCTTCAAATAATCAAAATTCAACTAATAATAATTCAAATAACGCAAATAATTCGACTAACAATACAGAAAATAACGAAATTAACAGCAACAATACAACAAACAATTCTAATAATTCAGTAACTCCAAAAACAGCCGATGAAGAAGTACTTGCATACGTAAATCAAATTGAAGAAGATGCCAATAATGGAATTACAAATACTCTAAAAAGTGGCTTTATTACCGTTGTAGATTTCTTATTTTATAATGGTGAAATTGCAGGGCATACTTTTAATGAACTAACTACCAAAGCAAAACTAGAAGTGTTAAAAGCAGCCTTATGGATTGATGATAAAATAGATCATGTATTCCCTGGCTACAAAGAAACCATTAGTAATGGTGCAAGCAAAGTTTATACCAGCGTAAAAAATTTAATTGTAAGCACTTATTTAGATATAACAACGAGTATTTGCAAAAATCATAGTGATTTGTGTATTAGTGCCAAAAAGGACTTCCAAGATTTAAAACAAAGTTTTGGATTTACATGGGATTTCATTAAAGATCTAGCTAGTTCTGGTTTAGATAAACTAAAAAATTGGTATGAAATCTGGAGTGGAAAATAGCATTCGTTGAAATAACGAATGTTTTTAAATGAAAGAAAACATCTTTTTTTTAAATTTAAACATGTTATAACCCGAGTTTTGTAATTTGTGAAATATAAAATGTCTATTTTTTGTTGAAAATAGGCTTTTATTTTATCTTTAGATATGTTATTATATTTATATACTATATATACTATAAAGGTGGTGTAACAATTATG
>JAGHGS010000138.1 GCA_017888105.1 Bacilli bacterium | reverse complement strand
GTGAGAAATAGCAAAAAAAGATGCAAAAAAAGGGAAAAAATTTTGAAGAAGGTAAAAATACCCATTTTTCCCTTTATTTATCGAAGAAATTATTAATTTTTGACCCCACTAAAAAGTGTTGAGCCGAAAAAGGCTTGTTTTAAGAACAAACGTTTGATATAATTATATTATGAAAATCAGTGGGGTAAGTATGAATGATATTATTTTAAAAAATGAAGTAAAAATCGAAAATTTAATTTATGAAATTAGAGGCAAACAAGTAATGCTTGATAGTGATTTGGCAAGACTTTATGGTTGCGCTAATGGAACAAAAACAATTAATTTAGCAGTTAAAAGGCATATTAATCGATTTCCAGAAAGATTTATGTTTCAATTAACTATTGAAGAAGTAAATAGTATTTCAAGGTTTCAAGTTGAAACCTTGAAAGGACAGGGGCATAATATTAAATATTTGCCATATGTCTTTACAGAAGAAGGTGTTGCTATGCTTGCGACGGTACTTAGAACACCAGTAGCAGAAGAAGTAAATATTAGAATAATGGATGCTTTTGTTTTAATGCGTAAATATATATCTACGAACTTAATGGAGCAAAAATATATTAATAATATGGTATTAGAACATGATACGCAAATTAAGTTATTACAGCATTCATTTAATAAGCTAGAAGATAAGAAAAAAACAAATGAAATATATTTTGATGGACAAATATATGACGCTTATTCTAAGATATTAGATATTTTTAAATTTGCTAAAAGTAGTTTAACTATTATTGATAGTTATGCTGATAATGTGATACTTGATATGATTAAAAGATTAAATATATCGGTGTTATTAATTATGAAAAGTAATAGCTTATTAACTAATCAAGATATATAAAGATATAATAAACAATATCATAATTTAACAATAAAATATGATAATACTTTTCATGATAGATATTTTATATTAGATAATGAAGTACTTTATCATTGTGGTGCTAGTATTAATCGTATTGGTTACAAAACATTTTCAATTAATTTGATTGATGATGAAAGTATTAGAAAAATGTTGATAGATAAAATAAATAAAATTTAGAAAGATGGGGATTTTGGATGAATGATATTATTTTAAAAAATGAAGTAAAACTAACAAGTTTAATTTATGAAATTAGAGGAAAACAAGTAATGCTTGATAGTGATTTAGCAAGGCTTTATGGTTGTGCTAATGGAACAAAAACAATTAATCAAGCAGTAAAAAGACATATCGAAAAATTTCCTAATGATTTCTACTTTCAATTAACATATGAAGAATTGTTAAATTTGAAGTCCCAATTTGGGACTTCAAGTTGGAAAGAACATGGTGGGCAAAGAAAACTTTCTTATGTATTTACAGAACAAGGCGTTGCCATGCTTGCTACAGTTCTTAGGACACCTATCGCATCACAAGTAAGCGTAAATATTATGCGTGCTTTTGTTGCTATGCGCAAATATATATCTGCAAATTTAATAGAGCAAAAATATATTAACGACTTAGTATTAGAAGACCATGAGAAAATAAAAGTACTTGAAACTTCATTTAATCAATTTGAAGAAAAGAGAAAGATAAGTGAAATTTATTTTGATGGGCAAATATATGATGCTTATTCTAAGATATTAGATATTTTTCATAGTGCTAAAAAAGAATTAATTATTATTGATAGTTATGCTGATAATGTGATACTTGATATGATTAAAAGATTAAATATATCGGTGTTATTAATTACGAAAAGTAATGGTTTATTAACTAATCAAGATATAGAAAGATATAATAAACAATATCATAATTTAACAATAAAGTATGATAATACATTTCATGATAGATGTTTTATATTAGATAATGAAATAGTTTATCATTGTGGGGCTAGTATTAATAGGATTGGGTATAAAACTTTTTCTATTACTTTAGTAGGTGATGATAGTATTAGAGAAATGTTGATAGATAAAATAAATAAAATTTAGAAAGATGGGGATTTTGGATGAATGATATTATTTTAAAAAATGATGTAAAACTAACAAGTTTAATTTATGAGATTAGAGGCAGACAAGTAATGCTTGATAGTGATTTAGCACGACTTTATGGTTGTGCTAATGGAACAAAAACGATTAATTTAGCAGTTAAAAGACATATTAATCGATTTCCAAAACGATTTATGTTTCAATTAACTATTGAAGAAAGTGAAAATATTCGGTTTCAACTTGAAACCAAATATGGGAAAATGGAAACTCGTGGAGGAAAATATAATAAGCCATATGTATTTACAGAAGAAGGTGTTGCCATGCTTGCAACAGTACTTAGAACACCAGTAGCTGAAGAAGTAAGCATTAGAATAATGGATGCTTTTGTTTCTATGCGTAAATATATATCAAAAAATTTAGTTGAACATCAAAATCTTTACGATTTGGTATTAGAAGATCATCATAGAATTAATAAACTTGAAGATACATTTCAAAAATTTGAAGAAAAAAGGAAAGTACATGAAATTTATTTCGATGGACAGATATATGATGCCTATTCGAAAATATTAGATATTTTTAATGGTGCTAAAAATGAATTAATTATCATTGATAGTTATGCCGATAAAAAAATACTTGATATTGTTAAAGATTTAAATATAAAAGTGGTTATTATAACTAGGAAAAATAATTTATTAAAAGATTCAACGATAGAAGAGTATCATAAAGAATATCATAATTTAACATTAAAATACAATGATACATTCCATGATAGATATTTTATATTAGATAATGAAATAGTTTATCATTGTGGGCCAGTGTTAATCGAATTGGCTATAAAACTTTTTCAATTAATTTGATTGATGATAGTGATATGCGTGATTTATTAATTGATAAAATAAATAATATTTAGAAGAATGGAGGTTTGGATGAAAGATATTGTGTTAAAAAATGATGAGATAATTGAAAATTTAATTTATGAGATTAGAGGCAGACAAGTAATGCTTGATAGTGATTTAGCACGACTTTATGGTTGCGTTAATGGAACAAAAACAATTAATTTAGCAGTTAAAAGACATATTAATCGGTTTCCAAAACGATTTATGTTTCAACTAACTATTGAAGAAGTAAATAGTATTTCAAGGTTTCAATCTGAAACCTTAGAATTAGAACAAGGTAAATATTCTTGATAAATTGCGGTTTCAATCTGAAACCACAAAAATAAGCAATATGTCTAGAACTTTACCATATGTCTTTACAGAAGAAGACGTTGCTATGCTTGCCACAGTTCTTAGAACACCGGTAGCTGAAGAAGTAAGTATTATAATAATGGATGCTTTCGTTTTAATGCGTAAATATATATCAAATAATTTATTAGAACAACAAGCTATTAAAAGTAAATTATATGAACATGATTTGGAAATTAAAGCATTAAAAGATACATTTAAATGTTTTGAAGAAAAGAGAAAGATAAGTGAAATTTATTTTAATGGACAAATATATGATGCTTATTCTAAGATATTAGATATTTTTAATAGTGCCAAAAAAGAATTAATTATTATTGATAATTATGCTGATAAAAAAATACTTGATATTGTTAAAGATTTAAATATAAAAGTGGTTATTATAACTAAGAAAAATAATTTGTTAAAAGAGTCAATGATAGAAGAGTATCATAAAGAATATCATAATTTGATAGTAAAATATAATAATACATTTCATGATAGATATTTTATATTAGATAATGAAATAGTTTATCATTGTGGTGCTAGTATCAATCGTATTGGTTATAAAACATTTTCAATTAATTTGATTGATGATGAAAGTATTAGAAACTTGCTTTTAGATAGAATTCATAATATTAAATAATTCGTATTTTATTTTCTTTTTAGTTTGATATTTTTACCTATGGAACCACCAAGTAGACTACTTGCTAATAATATAATATAGTAAATTAATCTATCGATATTAAATGGACTTTTAAAAACTATTAAATTAACTAATATTAATATAATAATAAAAGATAAACCTAGTTTTAAACCGAGTACAATACCTCTTTCTTTTGTTTTGTTGCTAGCTAATAAACTGATTATAAAGAAAGATAGGGCAGTTAATATAACAGATAATTTTGATATTGTTATACTTTTTATTCCTGTTAAATTAATAAGAGATGTAATAATTGCTATCACAATAATAAAAATACAAAATAAACCAAAGTATTTTAAATAGTTTAATAATTTATTCATTCATTATCACCTATTAAATTATATTATGAGCAGTTAAAATAATACTAAAAAGTTGTGTTTAAAAAAATAAATCTTCAAACATAATAATAGTAGGTGATTTTAAATGGAACTATTTAATGTGATGTTTCGAACGTTATTCTTTTATTTTTTTATAACACTTGCTTATCGTATTATGGGGAAAAGAGAAGTAGGACAATTAGGGATTATTGATTTAATTGTATCTATTCTAATTGCCGAGTTAGTGGCTATTAGTATTGAAAATATTAATGATTCTATTATTTTAACAATTGCACCTATTACTCTTTTAGTGATACTTGAATTATTACTAGCTTATATTTCAATTAAATCAAGAACTTTTCGAACAATCTTTGGTGGTAAACCTTCTTTAATTATTGTAAATGGTAAGATTAATTATCATGAAATGGTAAAACAAAGATATAGTATGGATGATCTACTTTTAAGTTTAAGACAAAAAGAAATAAGAAATATAGAAGATGTAGAATATGCTTTTTTAGAACCAAATGGAAAATTATCTGTTTTTAAATATAATTTCTTTAGAATAAAGAGTGCTTATCCTATGCCTTTAATTGTAGATGGTACGATTCAAGATAAAGCTCTTAAATATATTCATAAGACAAAAGTGTGGTTAGAAAGAGAGTTAGAAAAGAAGAAATTAAATGTTAAAGATGTGTTTTATGCTTTTTATAAAAGTGGAAAAATATATTTAGTGAAAAGAGATGAAACGATTAAATAAAAGTTATTGACTTTCCCTTACTTTTTTGTATATTTAAATAGATAAATAATAGTAGAGGGTGATTTCATTGGCTAATAAAAAAAGTACTAATTCTAAAAACAAAAATAATCGTTCTCAAAAAAAGAATATTAGTAAAACAACTGTTGTTAAAAAAGTTAATGATAAAAAAGGCCAAACTGGAAATAAAAATACTAAGCAAGTAAAAACTGGAGAGCAAAAAGTAAAAAATGTAAAAAAGGCAAATATACAATCGAAATCGAAAGTTGCAAATGATTCTAAAAATAAAAATATTAGTCAATTAATAAAAAAGATATAGATTCTGGGGAATATAAAGTATCAAAAACTAAAAAAATAGAAGAAAAAGTAGAGCCAAAACATACTGCGAATAAAAGGGTAGCTTTTGTAATTCTTTTTGCTTTGCTTTTTTTGACTACTTTTGGGGTCAGTTTTGCTTATTTTGTATCTAGGACGAGTAATACAGGTGTTGGAATAAAAGACATTACGACAACCATTGTGGTGGAAGATACTGAGATTGTTGTAAGAGGAGAAATTAATCTCGATGATTTAAATATATATCCTGGGCATAAAAACTTATCTGCTATCAGTGTAACGGCTACGGGTGATCAACTTGTTACTTATGATTTAATTTGGACTGGTGAGAATACCCTTAACACTACTCTAAATTATTATGTTTACAGAACAAATGATTTACAAAATCCTAGCATAAATTGTGAATTAGTTACAGAAAGTTCATCTTTCAAAATATATTATGAGACTTGTACCGAAAATGGTTTTAATACTTTAGGAGATGTTGTATCTAGTGGTGAAATTTCATCTACGACGGAAAGTATGGAATTTGTGTTATTAAGTGATGAGAGTTTACAAGCAACAAGTGAGGGACAAACGGTTTATTATGTTGTAGTATTAGAATATCCTAATTTAGATGAATCTCAAAATATTGATATTAATGGTGCTTTTAATGGTGTGATAAGCATTAAAACAGAATATAGTAGTTCGGAAAGCCCTGATCCAGGTCCTGAACCTGAGCCTGCACCAGATCCTGAGCCGGAGATCATTTTGCTTAGTGATAAAATATTAGAAGATAATGGTGGTATAGATGTAATTGAAATGAAAGGAACACCTAATTTTAATTCTTCTGCAACAGCTAATGAGGGTATGTATGCTAGCACAGAAGGAAGTGGTACCACTTATTATTTTAGAGGAGCAGCGAATAACTGGGTGTATTTTGTAGGTTTTTATTGGCGGATTATTCGAATTAATGCAAATGGAAGTGTAAGGTTAATTTATCAAGGAACTGATGTCTTGGGAAATGGACAAATCGGTACTAGTTCATTTAATAGTAGTACGAATCATAATGCTTATGTAGGATATATGTATGGTGATACTGGTACCGGATTTTTGGGGATTGGAGCACCAGATTATTCGGAAACACATGCTAATGAAACGGCTAGTGCGATAAAAAGTGCTTTAGATAATTGGTATCAAAGTGTGGCAACGAATTTAAGTTCCAACATTGATACTGAAGCTGGATTTTGTGGAGATAGATCGCCAAGTAGTGGAGATGGTGCTGCTCAACAAGCAACTATTTATACTTCACAAGCAAGATTAGAAAGTGGTAAAAATCCTAGTTTTGATTGTGCAAATACTAATGATTTGTATACTGCGTCAGGTTCTAGCAACGGCAATGGAGTTTTACAGTATCCAGTAGGACTTATTAGTGCTGATGAAGTATCTTTTGCTGGTGGAGTTTATGGAACGAATAATACTAGTTTTTATTTATATACTGGCCTTAATTATTGGACCATGACTCCTTATGAAATGGAAGTGAGTGGTTCTGTTTTTTCAAGAAGTTATGCAGCCAAAAATATGTATGTAGGTAGTAGTTTAAATAATAATAGTTAGTAATAGTTATGGCGTGAGACCAGTTATTAATATTAAAGGAGATATTCAAATTTCATCAGGTACCGGAACAAGTAGCGATCCATATGTTGTCGTTGAATGACAATTAAATGTAAATATATAGTTATCTTAACTTGAAGATAACTATTTTTTGTTTGGGTGAATGG